>DATLTH010000279.1:0-4342 GCA_035533695.1 Allostellaceae bacterium
GCGAAAGCCGGGACCCACTTGTCAGCTTCCTCGGCGGTTGAGGAGTGGGTCCCGGCTTTCGCCGGGAATGCCGTTTTTTTACTGGTAGTCTGCCTCAGACCACCCCGTCGTCCTTCAGGCCCTGGACGTCGCGTTCGCTCATGCCGAGCCAGTCGCCGAATACTTCGGTCGTGTGCTGGCCGAGGAGCGGCGCCGGGGCGATCTTTGGGGGCTTGCCGTCGAAGCGCACCGGGAAGGTCGGCATGCGCAATTCGCCGCTGGGGTGATCCTGCCTCTGGATGATGCCGCGGGTTTCGAAGGTCGCTTCGGCCAAGAGGTCGCCGGTGTCCATCACCGCGCCGGCCGGGATGCCGGCGGCGCCGAGGGTTTGCATCGCCTCGTGCTTGCTGCGCGCTGTCGTCCACGCGGTCACCATCGCGTTGACCTCGTCGATCCGTTCGAGGCGCTTGTCGCGCTCGACGTAGTTCGGATCGTCGGCCAGTTCCGGATGCCCGATGACCTTGGCCAGGCGCCGCCAGTGCTCGGGGTTGTTGTGGCTGTTGAAGACGTAAATCCAGTCGTTGGGGCCGCCCGGCTTGCACGGGAAGAGGCCGTTGGGCGGCACCGGCGGGCCAAACCCGGCGCCGCCGCGCACCTGCGGCTCGCCGGTGCGCGCGTAGTTGATGAAGGAGCCGCGGGTGTAGTTGAGCTGCGCGTCCTGCATCGCGACCTGCAGGCGCCGCCCCTGGCCGGTGGTGTGCCGCTGGTAGAGCGCCGCCAATACCGAAATTGCCATCAGCATGCCGGTGCCGGTGTCGCCGAGGGTCGGGCCCGGGCGGACCGGCCGTCCGCCGGCTTCGCCGGTGATCGCCATGTTGCCGCCGGCGGCCTGCGCGATCATGTCGAAGGCGAGGTTGTGCTCGTAGGGGCTGCCTTCGCCGAACCCCTTGACCTGGGCGTAGATCAGGCGCGGGTTGAGCGCGTGCAACTCGTCCCAGCCGAGGCCCAGTTTCTCTATCGTGCCGGGCGCCATGTTTTCGATGAAGACATCGGCCTTCTTCGCCATTTCCTTGACGAGGGCGACCCCCTTCGGCGACTTCAGATTGACCGTCACCGATTTCTTGTTGGCGTTGTAGATCATGAAGTAATAAGCGTCGGCGCCCGGCTTCGGCCCGGTGCCGAGGATGCGGCCGGGTTCGCCGCCCTTCGGGTTCTCGACCTTGACGACTTCGGCGCCCAATTGCGCCATGACCTCGGTGCAGGTCGGGCCGGCCTCGAATTGCGTCAGATCGAGTACGCGGACCCCGGCGAGGCAGTTCGGCGCGACGGCAGCTTCACTCATGGTGGCGCTCCTGCAGGTGTTATAGGCTGAGCTTCACGATAGTCGAGCTTCCGGCATTCGCAAAGAGGAGGTCCGCGGTGGCAGAGCCGATTCGCCTGCGCCTGTTGGAGAATTACCGTTTCGTGCTCTACGCGCCGTTCTATGCGGCGCATGCGCTGGGCGCCTATGAGGGCGAAGGGCTCGAGGTCGAGCTGTTGCCCTCGCCCGGGCCGGGCAAGGCCGAGGCGGCATTGCTCGCGGGCGAAGCGGATGTGTTGTGGATGGGGCCGATCCGCGTCATGCAGCAGCATGACCGGCATGCGGATTCGCCGCTCGTCGAATTCGCCGAGGTGGTTTGCCGCGATCCGTTCTCGCTGGTCGGCAGGCATCCGAACTCGGGTTTCCGCCTCGCCGACCTGGCGGGGCTGCATTTCGCCAGCACCAGCGAGGTGCCGACGCCGTGGCTGTGCCTCGAACAGGATTTGCGCGACGCCGGCATCGACCCCGCCGGGCTTCGCCGGATTGCCGACCGCAACATGGAGGACAACGTCGCGGGGCTCGCCGAGGGCAGCCTCGATGTCGCGCAACTGTTCGAGCCGTTTGTCGAGCAGGCGGTCGCTCCTGCGGGTCACGCCCATGGGTTGGCGGGAAGCGGCGGGCAGGTCTGGTATCAGGCGAGCGCGCGCGGCCGCACCAGCTATACCGTATTCGTCACCACCCGCGACCGGCTGAGGGCCGATCCCGAGCCGTTCCGCCGCATGGTGCGGGCCATTTATCGCACCCAGCGCTGGCTCGCCGGGGAGCGGCCGGCGGCCGTCGCGGCGGCGATCGCACCCTATTTCCCCGAGCTCGACCACGGCATCCTGACGGGCGCGTTGGCGCGCTACAAAGGGCAGGGGGTGTGGGCGAGCGACCCGGTGCTGTCCGAGGACGGCTTCGACCGGCTGCGGCGCGCGCTGCTCGGCAGCGGCTTTCTGAAGCGGGCGGTGCCGTTTGCCGAATGCGTCGACAACCGGCTCGCCGAGGAGGCGGTCGCCGCGCAGTCGTGAACGGCCGCAACCTTGTTGGCCGCAGCCGCTGCGAGCCGTTATGCTATAGTAATTGCAAGATGCAATCCGCCGACCGGCATTGCCGGCCGCTCGCCACTCGGAGCCATTATGCCGATCATCCCCGAGGTGCTCGACTATCTCGACGAACTGAGTGACATCCGCCACGACATCCACGCCCATCCCGAGCTCGGCTTCACCGAGGAACGCACCGGTGATCTTGTGGCCCGGAAGCTCGCGGAATATGGCGTAGAGGTGCATCGCGGCCTCGCGCAAACCGGCGTCGTCGGCACGATCCGGCGCGGCAATTCGCTGCGGGCGATCGGGCTCAGGGCCGACATGGACTGCCTGCCGATGCAGGAGCTGAACGAATTTGCGCACCGCTCGCAGTATGACGGCAAGATGCACGGCTGCGGCCATGACGGGCATACGACGATGCTATTGGGCGCGGCGCGCTATCTCGCCGCGACGCGCAATTTCGACGGCACCGTGCATTTCATCTTCCAGCCGGGCGAAGAAGGCTATGGCGGCGGCCGGGTCATGGTGCAGGAGGGATTGTTCGAGAAGTTCCCGTGCGACGCGGTCTTCGCGATGCACAACAAGCCGGGCATCCCGATCGGCAACATGGCGGTGCGCGCCGGTCCGATGCTGGCCGCCTCCGACCGCTTCGACATCCATGTCAAGACAAACGGCGGGCATGCCGCCCACCCGCATCTCGGGACCGATCCGTTCGTGATCGGGGCGCAGATCGTCATGGCGTTGCAGACAATCGTTTCGCGCAATGTCGACCCGGTCGATTCGGCGGTTGTCAGCATCGGCTTCATGCGCGGCGGCTCGGCCTACAACGTGATCCCGGACGATTTGCATATCGGCGGCACGGTGCGCAGCTTCCGGCCGCAGGTGCGCGACCTGATCGAGCGGCGGCTGCACGAGGTGGCGCGGGGCACCGCCGCGCTGCACGGCGCGGAGGCCGAGACCGACTTCCGGCGCGGCTATCCGCCGACCATCAATCATGCAACCGAAGCTGGTTTCGCCGCCGATGTCGCGGCCGAGATCTGCGGCGACGCGCACGTCGATCGCAATGTCGCTCCCTCGCTCGGCGGCGAGGATTTTTCCTACATGCTGCAGGCGCGGCCGGGGGCGATGCTGTGGCTCGGCAACGGCCCGGGCGAGGGCGGCTGCCTCTTGCACAATGCGCGCTACGACTTCAACGACAGCGCATTGCCGGTGGGGGTGAGCTTTTTCGCCCGCCTCGCCGAGCGCTTTCTCGCCGCCGAGCAATAGTCAAACTCAACCCCAACCCGTCATGGCCGGGCTTGACCCGGCCATCTCGACAACACAGCGCTCGATCCCCGGGTCAAGCCCGGGGATGACGAGTGATGGAATGGAGGGCCGAGCTAATGAGAGTGCACGTCGTCAATGTTCTGCGCGGGACGCCGGATATGGCCGGGCGGACGCTCGACCGCTTCGTCGATTTTGCACGAGCGGTCGAAGCAAAGGGCTTCAATGGGCTGTGGGTGACCGACTCGTTCGGGCGTGGCCGGCCAACGCTTGATCCGATCGTGCTGATGTCGGTCATCGCGGCGGTCACCGGCCGCATCGAGATCGGGACCTGCGTGATGCAGGTGCCGGTGCGCCATCCGGTCGAGCTGGCGCACCGCGTCAGCGGCCTGCACGCAATTAGCGGCGACCGCCTGCAGCTCGGCCTCGGCAGCGGCTCGACCAAGGCCGATTTCGACCTTGTCGGCCTCGATTACGAGGCGCGCTTCAAGACGCTGATGGCATCGCTCGAAATCATGCGCAAGGCGTGGCGCGGCGAGGAGCTGGACGGCGGACGGCTGACGCCGTGGCCCGGCACCGAGGGCGGCCCGGCGCTGATGCTCGGCGCTTGGCGCAACAAACGGTGGATCGTCTATGCCGCCGAACAATGCGCCGGGTGGATCGCGTCGGGTCTTTACCCGAAGCCGGAAGAGCTCGAAGCCGGCGTCAGGTTCTA
>DATLTH010000280.1:0-3353 GCA_035533695.1 Allostellaceae bacterium
GGCCGGGTCGTCTGCGGCCTGTCGGGCGGTGTCGATTCCGCGGTGACGGCAGCCTTATTGCACGAGGCGATCGGCGACCAGCTCACCTGCATCTTTGTCGATACCGGGCTGCTGCGGATGGACGAAGCCGAGGAGGTCGTGCGCCTCTTCCGCGGCCATCACAACATCCCGCTCGTTCACCGCGACGCGAGCGCGCTGTTCCTCGGCAAGCTCGCGGGAGTTAGCGATCCCGAAGCGAAGCGCAAGACGATCGGCGCCACCTTTATCGACGTGTTCGACGCCGAAGCCCACAAGATCGGCGGCGTCGAGTTTCTCGCGCAGGGTACGCTCTATCCCGACGTGATCGAGTCGGTCAGCGCCCTGGGCGGCCCCTCGGTGACGATCAAGTCGCACCACAATGTCGGCGGATTACCCGAGCGCATGAACCTCAAGCTGGTCGAGCCGTTGCGCGAATTGTTCAAGGACGAGGTGCGCGAATTGGGCCGCGAATTGGGGCTGCCGGCGCATTTCGTCGATCGCCACCCGTTTCCGGGACCGGGCCTCGCGATCCGCATGCCGGGCGAGGTGACGCGCGACAAGCTCGATATTCTGCGCAAGGCCGATGCGGTGTTTCTCGACGAAATTCGCAATGCCGGCCTCTATGACGCGATCTGGCAGGCCTTTGCCGTGTTGCTGCCGGTGCGCACGGTCGGCGTGATGGGCGATGCGCGCTCCTACGATTTCGCCTGCGCATTGCGCGCCGTCACCTCGACCGACGGGATGACCGCCGATTATTTCCCGTTCCCCCACGAGATATTGGGCCGCGCCGCCACCCGCATCATCAACGAGGTGCGCGGCATCAACCGGGTCGTCTACGACATCACCTCAAAACCGCCCGGCACGATCGAGTGGGAGTGAGGGCAGGCGACAAAAAAGCCGGGGAGGGGCTGCCTCTCCGGCTTTCAGGGAAGAGCGCGGCTGGACGCGCCTATACTTTCTCCAGTTGGTAGATTTCGTCCTTGATGCGGAGCTTCTGGCGCTTCAGATCGGTGATTGTGTCCTGGTTGGGAAACGGGCGGTGGATCTCCTCATCGATGGCGCGGTCGAGCGAAGCGTGCTTCTCTTTGAGCGCTTCGAGGTGATCTTGCATCGACATGCTGTGTCCTCCTCGTCGACGGTGACAGCGGGCGATGGTAGCGCCGGAACGGCCCACCGGCCAGCGCCTGCATGCCCGGCATCGGGATGGGCCGCCCGGTTGCGGTCGGCACGGGCCGTGAGCCTGCGGGTTTAAGGGGGAGGCCGGAATGCGGCAAAAATCGGGGCCGGCGCGCCTCGTCGTTGGCATCAGCGGCGCTTCGGGGGCGATCTACGGCGCGCGCCTGCTTGAGCTGTTGCGGCCGTTGGCGGTCGAAACCCATCTGGTGATGAGCCGCTCGGCCGAAGTCACCCTGGCGCTCGAAACCGATTTGAAGCCGGCCGATTTGCGCGCCCGCGCCGATGTCGTGCACCGAGCCGACGATCTCGCCGCGGCAATCTCTTCCGGCTCGTTCCCGACCCTCGGCATGATCGTGGCGCCGTGCTCGGTGCGCAGCATGGCCGAGATCGCCAGCGGGGCGACGACGACGCTGCTGACCCGCGCCGCCGATGTGACGCTCAAAGAACGCCGCCGCCTCGTGCTCGTGGTGCGGGAGACGCCGCTCCACACCGGCCACTTGCGGACGATGACGGCATTGTCCGAAATCGGCGCGATCATCGCTCCGCCGGTGCCGGCCTTCTATGCCAAGCCGCAGAGCCTTGCGGAGATGATCGACCAGACCCTCGGGCGGATCCTCGACCTGTTCGGGCTCGATGCCGGAACCGTGCGGCGCTGGGGCGAGCCGGCGAGCGCGGATGCGCCGCCGCTGCGCGCACGGCCGCGCCGCCAGTAGGGCGCTATCCGCGGCGCATCATCGCCGCGAGCGTCCGGCGCAAGAGGTCGGCTTCGGCCGAACGGTCCGCGTCGCCGAGGCAGCTAGCGAGGTTGGCCATCGCCGCGGCGAGCCGGTCGCCGGCGGGCGCGGCGTCGACCGTTGCGGCGCGGCAGCCGGCCAGACGGTATTGCGCCTGGCGTTCGGCACCGATTTCCAGCGCGGCGATGCGGCGCCGCACGCTCTCGACGTCGCCATCGGCCGAGCCTTTAAGACGCCGCCGCAGCCGCCGCAACGGCGCGATGACGCGGGCGTCGAGCGGGCCGATCACGGCCTTCGCCGCAGCCAACCCGGCGGCATCCAAAGGCTCGCCGCGCACCGCCCCAAGCCACAGGGCGAAGAGGATCAGGTTGACGTTGCACCCGGCGCTGTCCTGCAAGGCGAGCAGTGCCGCGGCGACACCGGGCCGCGCATAAAATGCCAGCGAGAACCGCCAGAAACCCTCACCGGCATCGCCCGGGGTGTTTTGCTGATCGCCGTTCAATGAATGCCGAAGCGATTCGTGCTATACAAAGCGGCTGATGATACCCGGGGCGTCGCCGCCTCGCGCCAACTGGGCGCCGCAACGATGGATCTCGACGTCGAAGCGCTGAAGGCCAGGCTGGCCGCGCTCAAGACCGAGCACCGAGACCTCGACGACGTGATCGCGCGCGTCGTCGAACGCGGGCCGTTCGACCAGCTTCAGCTGCAGCGCCTGAAAAAGCGCAAGCTGCGGCTGAAAGACCAGATCTCGCAGCTCGAGAGCGAACTGCTGCCCGACATCATCGCGTGATCCGCGCCCCACGCTAGATCGCGGGGTGCGGCATCGCACGTTTTTGCTCGTACATGGCACGGTCGGCCGCCTCGATCGCGTGCTGGGGATTTTCGCGGCCGGAGAACGCGTGAACGCCATAGGCGGCGGACACCGGAACCAGCTCCCCGGCCCAGCGCAGCGGCGTCGCAGCGATCGCCTCGGCCAGCGCGGCGGCCTTGTTGTGGGCCTGCTCCTCGCCGGTTTGCGCCAGGATGACGCCGAACTCGTCGCCGCCGAGCCGCCCGACCGTGTCGCTCGATCGGATATTGTCGCGCAACACGGTGGCGATGTGGCGCAACGCCGCGTCGCCCGCCGGATGGCCATAGGCGTCGTTGATCTGCTTCATGTTGTTGACATCGATGTAGACGACGCTGGCCGCCACGCCATAGCGCTGGGTGAACGCGATCATGCGGGTCAGCTGCCGCACAAAGGCGCGCCGATTCGCTATCGGCGTCAGCGCATCCTCATCGGCAAGCCGTTCGAGCGAGGCGATCCGGTTGCGGGCCTTGGCGAGATCGTGGCGCAGGCGATCGCGCTCCGTCGTCAGCCGGGCGACCGCCTCGCGCAGATCGGCGAGCGGCGCATCCTCAAGCACGCCCGGGATGGCTTGCGCT
>DATLTH010000281.1:0-13662 GCA_035533695.1 Allostellaceae bacterium
GATGTCGTCGCGGTCGTCTTTGCCGATGGAGCTTATGGAAACGTCCGCCGCATGCAGAAAAACGACTATGGCAACAAGCTGATCGCGACCGACCTCTTCAACCCCAATTTTCCGAAGATGGCCGACAGCTACGGCATCGCCGGGGTGCGCGCGATGAGCCCCGACGCGTTGCGCCGCGAACTGAGGGCGGCCTTCAAGCGGCGCGGTCCCTCGCTGATCGAGGTGCCGGTCGGCGAAATGCCCGACCCGTGGCCGACCCTGATCATGCCGCGGGTGCGCGGGCGGTAGCTACGAACTAGCGACCGGCATCGAGATGGGTGACGCAGCTTGGCCGACCCCGATCGTTTCCCGCCTCCGCCGTTCTGGCGGACGCGATATTTTGCGCTACATGTCTTGGGCAAGCCGGGGCGCCGCAATATCGACCCCGCCGATATCCGACGCGCGCTCGCTGCGCCCGCGCCCCAACGGCGGCAGCGCCAGCCCGATGGGCGCATTCGCCATTGGGTCTGGGTCCCGGAGCGCGGATACTGGCTGCGGGTTGTCACGGAAGCCGACGGCGAGACCGTTCATAACGCGTTCTGGGATGGAGATTTCGCACCATGAATGACGCCCCGATCGGCCAGAGCCAATGGCAGCCGGTCCGCTATTGCGTCGAAACCGACACCATGGCGATCGAGCTCCGTCCCTGGCCTGGCCGAGACGACGAAGATGGCGTCGGCCGCGACGCCGGGACCGATTTGGTCATTCACGACGCGCCGGATGGCGCGCCGTGGCTGTGGGAAATCGAACACGCCTCGCGCCACCCCGAACATATCTCCGCCGCGCTTGCCGCGCTGCAGCGGCAGTGTGCGGTTGCTGCCTGAGGCGGCGCGGCCCGTCCTTGATCGATGGCCTGGTCGGCGGGATGCCCGATTCCCGGCCAACCCTGATCATGCCGCGGCTGCGCGGGCGATAATCGGGCGCCGTGCCGGCACATCTCGCATCCGCAACCTCAGAGGCGATCGCGCGCGCGGCGGCGCTGTTGCGCGCGGGCGAGCTGGTCGCCTTTCCGACCGAGACAGTCTACGGGCTCGGCGGCGATGCGACCAGCGACGCCGCGGTCGCGCGGATTTTTGCGGCCAAGGGCCGGCCGCGCTTCAACCCGCTGATCGTGCATGTTCCGGGTCTGGCGGAGGCCGAGGCGCTCGCTCATTTCGACGAACGCGCCCGCATGGCGGCGCGCCATTTCTGGCCGGGGCCGCTGAGCCTGGTATTGCCGCGCCGCGCGGATTGCGGCGTGTCGTTGCTGGCCAGCGCCGGGCTCGACACGCTCGCCTTGCGTGCCCCGGCCCATCCCGTGGCACAGGCGCTGTTGCAGGCGGCCGGGCGTCCCATTGCGGCGCCGTCGGCCAACCGCTCCGGCCGGGTCAGCCCGACCGAAGCGGCGCATGTCTCCGCCGAACTCGGCGGCCGCGCCGCGATGATCCTCGATGCCGGGCCCTGCGCTGTCGGCCTCGAATCGACGGTGCTCGACCTGACCGGACCGGTCCCGGCGTTGCTGCGCCCGGGCGGGGTATCGCTGGAGCGGCTGAGCGAATTCTTCGGCCCTGTCGCGGTGCCGCCGTCCTCGGGCGACAGCGCGCCGCGCGCCCCCGGGCGGCTCGCGAGCCACTACGCGCCCGCGCTGCCGGTGCGCCTCGAGGCGACAGATGCCCGCCCGGGCGAAGCATTGCTCGCCTTCGGGCCAGACGTGCCTTCCGGTTTTGCCGAGGTGCTGGTTCTGTCGCGACAGGGCGATCCGGTCGAGGCGGCGGCCAATCTGTTCGCGATGCTGCGCCAGCTCGACCGGCCGGACTTTGCCGGCATTGCCGTGATGCCGATCCCGGACGAGGGGCTCGGCCGCGCGATCAACGACCGGCTGCGCCGCGCCGCCGCGCGGGACCGGTGACCTTATCGCTGCGCGAGCGCGGCGGTGCAGCCGAGAAAAGCCAGCAGTTTGCGGGTTACGACATAGGTCGGGATCGCCGCCACATAGGGGCGCATGCGGCCCATCCCTTCGAAGCGCGCGCGAAACTCGCTTTCGGCAAAGCGGATGCCGAACCGCGGCACGATGCCGCCGGCGATATAGACCCCGCCCTGCGCGCCCAACATCAGCGCGAGGGTGCCGGCCATTGTCCCGAGCATCGCGCAAAACATCGCCGTCGCCTCGCGGCACAACGGGTCGCGCGCGCCGGTTTCCGGGTCGGTGATCTCGGCCGCGGTGTAAGGCGCCGCCGGCACGTCGTCGAGCGCGGCGAGGCTGTTGTAAAGGTTGACGAGGCCCGGGCCGGACAGAACGCGCTCGGCGGAGACATGGTCGAAGCGGCGGCGCATCAGCCCCAGCACGGCGTTTTCGCGCTCGGTCGACGGCGCCATCGTCGCGTGACCGCCCTCGCCGGTCAATGCCCGCCAGCCGGCGCCGCTTGGAATCAGGCCGGAAACTCCCAACCCCGAGCCGGGGCCCAGCACCCCGATCGGTGTCCCCTCGACCGGCATGCCGCCGCCGACCGGCATCCGGTCGCCGTCAGCCAGAAGCGGCAGGGCAAGCGCCGCCGCGGTGAAATCGTTGAGCACGTTGAGCCGGTCGAACCCGAGCCGGTCGCGCAGCCCCGCAATCGAAAAGCGCCACGGATGATTGGTCATCCGAATCTGGTCGCCGGTGACCGGTGCGGCAATCGCCAGCGCGCCCTCGCGCGGCATCGGGTATTCGCCGCGCTGCGCCAGAAAGGCGTGGATCGCGTCTTCGATGCTGGGGAATTCGGTGTCCGGAAAGGTTTGCGAATGGAGCACCGTGCCGTCCGGCGAGACCAGCCCGAACCGGGCGTTGGTCGCGCCGATGTCGCCGACCAGCCATGTCGCCCCGGGATCGGCGGCCGCGATCGTCGGCATCACCCGGCATCCACCGCCGTCAAGGCCGCGAGAAAGCGCTGGCGCCATGCCTTCGCGTCGTTGCGCCGCAGCGTTGTCATCATCGCATCCCACCGCTCCTTGCGCTCGCCAAGCGGCATTTCCAGCCCGCGCCAGATCGCTTCCGCCACACCCTCGCGGTCATAGGGATTGACGATGATCGCTTCGCCCAGCTCATCCGATGCGCCGGCGAAATCCGACAATACCAGAACACCCGGGTTTTCCGGATGTTGCGATGCGAGATATTCCTTGGCAACCAGGTTCATGCCGTCGCGAAACGGCGTCACCAGGCCGATCCGGGCGGCGCGCAGAAACCCGGTCAGCACGCGATGCTGGAAACTTTTGTTGAGATAGCGCAGCGGCGTCCAGTCGAATTCGGCGTAGCGGCCATTGATGTTGCCCGAGGCCCCCTCCAGCGTGCGGCGGATTTCGCGGTATTCCGGCACGTCGGCGCGCGACGGCGGCGCGATCTGGAGAAACACGGTGCGACGGCGGGTCTGCGGATAATGTTCGAGCAGATGCGCGTAGGCGGCGAAGCGCGCCGGCAGCCCCTTCGAATAATCGAGCCGGTCGACGCCGATCAGCAATGCCCGGTCGCGGGTGCTTTCGCGCAGCCGGCGCATGTTGCGCGAGTTTTCGGCCACGGCCGCCTGCGCCGCGATCGCCTCGACATCGATCCCGACCGGAAACACCGCGGCGCGGAAGACCCGGCCGAAGCCGCGAAAGACGCCGCCGCCCAAATCCTCGCCGTCGCCCCAGCGCAGCACGCAGTCGACAAAGCCCCGCAGGTCCGACGCCGTCTGAAAACCGATCAGGTCATAGGCGCACAACGCCGCAACGAGTTCGCGATGATTGGGCAGGAGGCGCATCAGTTCGGCTGCCGGAAAGGGCGTGTGCAGAAAAAACCCGATCGGCTGACGGCACCCCAGCTCGCGCAACGCCTCGCCGAGCGGGATCAGGTGGTAATCGTGCACCCACAGCAGGTCATCCGGCAGCAGCATCGGCAGCAGGGTGCGCGCAAAGGCGCGGTTGACCCGCAGATAGCCGGCGAGATCCTGGCGCGAGAAGCCGACCAGCGACGGCCGGTAGTGGAACAGCGGCCACAACACCTGGTTGGCGTAGCCGACGTAGTACTCCTCGAAATCCCGCCGCGTCAGATCGAGCGTCGCACAGGTGATGTTGCCGGCGTTTTCGAGGGTCGGCATCTCGCTCGGTTGCTCGCTGACCGACCCGCTGAAACCGAACCAGAGGCCGCCATTGCGTTCGAGCGCGCCGAGCAACGCCACCGCCAGCCCGCCCTGGCTGATCTTTCCGGGCGCGATCGGGCCGACCCGGTTCGATACGACGACCAGCCGGCGATCGTCGCTGACCCGCGCGGGAGCGAGCGGCGCCAGCGAAGTCGTCACTCGGGTAGGCGCATCCCGGGTAAGCGTCTCGTAGATCGCCGCGGCGTTATCGCCTGCTGTCACCACCCCGCGTCCCTTATTTTTGGCACCAACAGTTAACAACGGTCGACCGCCGCCCCGGTTCCGTTCAACTTTGACGGTCTGCCGCCAGCCAGATCAGCGCAGCCTCGACCGAGGGCAGGGTGAAGGCCGCCGCGGTTTTGAGGCTCGGCTCGCCGATCCGAATCGACCAGCCGCCACGGCGATTGACCTCGACGAACCCGTCCTCATCGGTTGCATCGTCGCCGAGAAATACCGGTCGGCGGCCATGGAACGGCATTTCGGCCATGAACGCGGCGATCGCGCCGTCTTTGCCCTGACCCTGCGGTTGCAGCTCGACCACCATCTTGCCGGCAATGAGGCGTAGATGACCGCCGGCGCCCGCAACGAGGCGTTCGGCGAGGTCGCGGATTTCGGCGCCCTTTTCCGCCGCGGCGCGGTAGTGCAGCGCGAGCGTCCGGCCCTTGTCCTCCAGCCACACGCCCGGCGAGCGCCGGGCAAACTGATCGAGCGCCGGCCGCAGCCGATCGAGCGATGCCGCGGCGGCGGCATCCTGTGGGCTGTGCCCGTCGAGGACGGAACTGCCGTCAACGCGCCGCCGCTCCATCCCGTGCAGACCGGCCGCCGCGCCATGCCACGGCCGCAGCAGACGATCGAGATCGGCCAAGGGGCGACCGCTGATCAGCGCCAGCGCACCGCCGCGCTCCCCGGCCCAGCGCCCGAGCAGCGACGGCAGGTCTGCCGGCACCCGCACCAGCTCCGGGCGCGGCGCGATTTCGAGCAGGGTCCCGTCGGCATCGATGAACAGCGCCGATTGCCGGTCGAGCGGCGGCGGCGTTTCCTTGTGCGGCGCACACGCCGGTATGCCGGCCTGGGTGTCTGAGCTATGAGAAATGTCGCAGTCTGCCAACGATTTTTGCCAGGGGGGTTGACTTCGCCACGCCATTCCCTAAATTGTGCGGTGCGGCATGGATCACTAGTGGTTCTGCCGTACGTCTTCTAGGCGTTTCCTCCCTAAACTCGGGCCGCGCTTGCGCGGCCCTTCTTTTTTGCCGACTCGGCTTGCGCGGCATCTGCGGTGCGAGGCGCCGACGCCTCGCCGCATGCCGGCAAATTCACTCTGCCGCGGCGCGGGGCAGCTCGCCCAGCCAATCCTGCATCAGATCGCCCAGATGCGCCAGCAGCGCGCTCATGTCGGCCGCCAACCGGTTGAAGCTCGGCTTTCGCCGATAGCTGCGCTCGTCCATGTAGAGGGCTCGATTGAGCTCGATCTGCAAAGCGTGGCGGCCACGCCGCGGATTGCCGTAATGGCCGGTGGTGAACCCGCCGGCGTAGGGCACGTTGAGCGCGACGGCGAAATTCCGCCGGGCGAGAAACGCCCGCGCCGCTTCGACGATGCGCGGTGCGCTCGCCGCACCGTGGCAGTCCCCGAGCACGATATCGGCGCCGTCCTGGCCGCTGGCCGCGCTTGCCGCCGAGGGCATCGAATGGCAATCGATCAACAGGTAGCCGCCGAATGATGCCTCGGTCTCGTCAACCAGCTGGCGCAGCGCATGGTGATAGGGATGGTAGAGCGCATCGACCCGGGTTCGCGCCTCGGCGAAGCGCAATTTGCGGGCGTAAATCTCCTCGCCGCTGGCGACCACCCGGGCGATCGTGCCGAGCCCCATGCGCACGCGGGGCGAGCGCATATTGACGAAATTGGGCAGCGCGTCGGCGAACATCGTCGGGTCGAGTTCCCAGGCTTCCCGGTTGACGTCGAGATAGGCGCGCGGGAAACGGGCCGCAATCAGCGGCATGCCGAGGTCCGGCGCCGCGGCGAAAATCTCGTCGACAAAGCTGTCCTCCGAGCGCCGCAGGGTCAGCGGATCGAGGCGCGAGGAGACCAGCAGATCATCGGGATAATCGGCCCCGCTGTGCGGCGAGGCGACGACCAGGGGGACGGCGTGCCGCGGCGGTCGCCGCAGGTCGAGCACGCTCTCGCTCGCAAATTGTCGCTCGCCCGGATCGTTCATACCCCAAGTCTAATGACGCGTCGCGGCGCTGTCATCATCACCGCTGGATCACCGCTGGATCACTGCTGGATCACCGCTGGCGTGACCGCCCGGACGATTGCCGCGACCACACCGGCGTCGGAGCGAACCCGTCCCGCCCAAGCTTGCGCCGATGTCGATGGTTGTGGTTAATCGGCCGCGGCGGACCGGTCGCGTTGACGAACAGCGAGCAATGGCGCGAATTCTTCTCGCCGAAGACGACGACCAGATGCGTGCCTTTCTGAGCCGCGGGCTGCGCCGTGCGGGCCATGCGGTCGATGCCGTCGGCGACGGCGATGCGGCGCTCGCGCGCTCGCAGAGCGTCGATTACCACCTGCTGCTCGCCGATGTTGTGATGCCGGGCATCGACGGCATCGAACTCGCCCGGCGCATGGCGACGCGCCAGCCCGGCATCCGCATCATGTTCATCACCGGGTTCGCCGCCGTCGCGATGCAGCAGGACGATCATTTCGCCCCGCGGCGCTCGCGGGTTCTGGCGAAACCGTTCCACCTGCGTCACCTGATCGCCGAAATCGAGGCCTTGCTGTCGCAATAGCGGAATGTGCTGGGCGGACGAGACAAAAAGTCCGGCATCGCGCGAAACGGTCGGCGATAGAATGGCGCCGATGCCGCCACGGCATTGAAGGAGCGGCCGTCAATGGCTGATACGACCTCGAAAACCGCTCGCGTGCCGCGCTTCGCGGTCATCGCGATGCTCCTGGCCGCAATCCTGATCATCGCCGCCGGCGCATTGGTCGGCCTCGCGATGCGCCACAGCCCGAACGGAAATTTTCTGGCGAGCGCGGTCGGCGGCCCGTTTCATCTCGTCGACCAGAACGGCAAGCCGTTCACCGACGCCGATCTCAAGGGCAAGTGGAACCTCGTGTTCTTCGGCTATACGCATTGCCCGGACGAGTGCCCGCTCGCGCTCAACAACATGGCGCTGGCGCTCGACGCGCTCGGGTCGAAGCGCAGCCAGGTGCGGATCGTTTTCGTCACCGTCGATCCGTCGCACGACACGCCCGAAGTGCTGAAAACCTACATCAAGAGCTTCGACGCGCCGATGGTTGGGCTGACCGGCAGCGACGCCCAAATCGCCCAGGCGGCCAAGGATTATCACGTCTATTACGCCGCCCATCAGGATTCGCACGGCAAGGACACGCTCGACCACAGCACAATCATCTACATAATGAACCCGAAGGGGCAGTTCGTCGCACCCGTCACCTCCGAGGATTCGTCGGACAAGATCGCGGCGCGGCTGAAAAAGCTGCTGTCGTAAGCGCCGCCGACGCCCCTGTTGGCAATCCGCCGGCGCGGCAACATATTGGGTCAACTCCCGCAGCCTCGGCACAATACGATGGCCACGCTTCCCGACGAGATCGCGCGCCGGCGCACCTTCGCGATCATCTCGCATCCGGACGCCGGCAAGACGACGCTGACCGAAAAGCTGCTCTTGTTCGGCGGCGCGATCCAGCTCGCCGGCGAAGTCAGGGCGCGCGGCGAGCGGCGGCGGGCGCGCTCCGACTGGATGGCGATCGAGAAGGAGCGCGGCATCTCGGTGTCGTCGGCGGTGATGACCTTCGAGCATGACGGCCACGTCTTCAACCTGCTCGACACCCCGGGCCACCAGGATTTCAGCGAGGACACCTACCGCACGCTGACCGCGGTCGACAGCGCGGTCATGGTCATCGACGCGGCGCGCGGCATCGAGGAGCAGACCAGAAAGCTGTTCGAAGTGTGCCGGCTGCGCGACGTGCCGATCATCACCTTCATCAACAAGCTCGACCGCGAGAGCCGCGACCCGTTCGACCTGATCGACGAGATCGAGCAGACCCTGGCGCTCGACGCGACCCCGGCGAGCTGGCCGATCGGCATGGGGCGCGATTTCCTCGGCACCTATGATCTCTTGCGGGATTCGCTGCTGCTGTTCGAGCGCGGCCTCGAGGACCGGGGGGTCGAACCGATCCACTGCGCCGGCCTCGCCGACCCGCTGCTGGCGCGGCGTCTGCCGATGCCGGCGATCGCGACGTTGCGCGAGCAGGTCGAGATGGCGCGCGGCCTGTGCCCGCCCTTTGCCCTCCAGGCGTTCCGTGAGGGCCACCTGACCCCGGTGTTCTTCGGCAGCGCGCTCAACAATTTCGGGGTGCGCGAATTGTTGCGCGGGGTGGCGGAATTCGCCCCGCCGCCGCGGCCGCAGCCGGCGACCGGCCCCGAAGGCGCGTGCGTCGTGATGCCCGAAAGAGACGCGGTTGCCGGCTTCGTCTTCAAGGTGCAGGCCAATATCGACCCGCAGCACCGCGACCGCGTCGCCTTTGTGCGGCTGTGCTCGGGGCATTTTCAGCGCGGCATGAAGCTGAAGAACCTGCGCACGGACCGGCCGATCACGGTGCAGAACCCGGTGTTTTTCCTGGCGCGCGACCGCAACCTCGCCGAGGAAGCGTGGCCCGGCGACATCATCGGGATTCCCAATCACGGCACCCTGCGGGTCGGCGACACCCTGACCGAAGGCGCCGACATCCGGGTCACCGGGTTGCCGAGCTTCGCCCCCGAGATCCTGCGCCGGGTGCATATCGAGGACCCGATGAAGTCGAAGCACCTGCGCCACGCGCTGGAGCAGCTCGCCGACGAGGGCGTGACGCGCGTCTTCAAGCCGACCAACGGCAGCGACTGGATCATCGGCGTCGTCGGGGCGTTGCAGCTCGACGTGCTGCAGGCGCGTCTCTCCGCCGAATACGGCCTCGCCACCCGGCTCGACGGCGCCCCCTACGAGGCGGCGCGTTGGCTTGACGGCGAGCGCGCCGAACTCGACCGCTTCCGCGCGCGAAACGGCGCCGCCCTCGCCGAGGACCACGACGGCGTGCCGGTGTTCATGGCGCGCAACGCCTGGGACCTGCGCACGACAATCGAAGAGTGGCCGGCGCTGCGCTTCCGCGCCACCCGCGAGCAGAATTAGGGGTTCGACAAACGGCTGGACCGGCGGCACGGTGACGCGGGACATCGCCCGCGTGTAGTGGTGCGGCGACTATCGCGGCAGCAAAACGCGACAAACCCGGCGCGGCAGTGACGAGGTGCAACAATGGGTATCGCTGCAAGATTTAACAGCGTGATCGCGCGGCTCGGGTTCCGCGGGCTGTTTGTAAGGGTGTTAGCGGCAGCGTCGCCGATTGCAGTGACCTTCGCAGCGCCGGCTTCGGCAACGATGCTCGGCGCCAACTCCTTCGATTTGACGTTGGAATACCTCTCGCCGCATACCCCGACCGGGGTCGAGCCGCAAATGCTGCCGAGCTATCGTTACATTCG
Source organism: Allostellaceae bacterium (assembly GCA_035533695.1). Taxonomy (GTDB): domain Bacteria; phylum Pseudomonadota; class Alphaproteobacteria; order ATCC43930; family CGMCC-115725; genus DATARH01. Next base: position 9,704 of record DATLTH010000281.1, read on the forward strand.
GCGCGCGATGGCAAAAAAGGCAATCGCTGACGCTGCCGATGTCGGTTTCAAGTTTCTGCGAGTCGGCGTAACCGGGTTCAGGCCAACCGAACTGAACGGTTCGTTGAATGATCTGCAGCCATGGTTGCAAAATCCGGCCGCCTTTTGGGCCGCGCTCGACGAAATGTTCGACGACCTCGATCGCGCTCATCTTCAGATTGTCCCAAACCTCGGGTGGAACCTTGCACAATTCCCTGCCATTGAGCGAGAGACAGTTGGGGATTTGGTGCGTAATCCGAACTCACGCAGCAGGAACCTCCTGACACGGTTTATCACCCAGTTTGTTACTCGTTACAAAAATCGTCATACGATCCTATTTTACGAGCTCACCAGTGAAATGAATTTGTTTGCGGATATAGATGTCCACCAGCATCGATGCGGCGCGACGCAGGAAAATTCTTGTGTCTGGAGTAACTTCACCACCAGCGATATGAACCAATTTGCGCGCGACCTGGTTACTCTGATTAAATCAATTGATCCCACCCGGCCGATCTCGTCGGGCTACTCCATACCCAGACCGAGATCGTGGCATCTGATGCAGCACCCACAATTTGCCCCCGGCCCGCCCGCCCGAAACTTGGACACTGTGGAGCAATTCGAGGATTATCTGCGTCTGATCCATCAGCCTTTCGATATTGTCAGCATCCACCTGTACCCCGGCGCCCAGCAGGGCGCGCTCAGCGTTGATGACCAGATCGCGGCAGCCTCGCGGGTCGCGAAGGCCGCCCGCAAGCCTTTGTTCGTCGGTGAGTTTGGCGATGTCGGCGCAACGCCCTTTATGGCGAATGTCCTCAATGAGTTCATCCGTAACGGGGTCGACTACGCCGCGGTATGGGGGTGGGAATTGTATCAGACTTCCACATATGAGACGCGGAACACGCAACCAACGCGTTTCGAAGTTGAGCCTGGCTATTCGGATGCGTTAATTGCCATGCTCCAGAAAGTTCAACCGACGCAGGGAATGGGTGTACGGCCGAATGCTCCCGCGGGCCAACCGAGAGTGGTTTTGACCTGGCCGTTGCCTTGCGCAAACGTTAGCAGTCCGATCGACGTTGCCGCCGTCGCCAGCAGTCCGACAGCGGGAGTGAGCAAGGTGGTTTTCCTGGCCGATGGCCAGGCGATCGGCACTGCGACGGCGCCTCCGTATCGGGCACATTTTGATCCGCGAACCTTCGGCAGACGGGTCGTGCAGATTGAGGCGCGTGCCTATAGTCCTTCGGGCACCACCGGGCGGTTCGCTTCCTACGTGAAATTGAATGGATCGGACGGACCGTGCCGGATCGAAGGCAATTGACGGGAGGACCGGTTCTTTTGGTATTTGCTCCCGGCTGCTCGGGCATCACATCGACAAGGGAAAGGATATCACCGGCATGAGGGATAAAGTGACCTTGGAGAAGGCGGTTTTCGAGAGCTATGGACCGCAGCTCGGTGAAATGTTGTGGTATGAATTTAGTGGAGACCCTCGAATCGAGAGCGTGAGCCGTTCCCGGCTTCCCGAATTCAACCGGATCATAAAAACCCATGGCTGCCGTCGAGTGCTCGAATTAGCCCCGTTTGCGCACTTTACCGGTCATATATTGGCTGAACAGCATGAGGTGGTGCTGTGTGACATTTCGGCGAGAAGCTTGGAGCTCGGCGCGGAATTTGCTCAAAAGCAAGGCGTTCCGGCGCGCGCGAAAATGGTTTCAGCCGACTTTCACGACTTGCCGTTTCCCGATGGCGCTTTTGACTTTGTGTTCATCGCTTCGGCCGTTCATCATACTCGTCGCCCGAGCAAGGTATTATCAGAGATCGACCGCGTGCTATGCCGCGACGGAATCGCATATATCTTTAATGAGCCGGTTCAGCGTCACTTTTCTTTCTACAAATATCGAGCCGACCGCAATGCGGAGCTTAGCCCAGCGGACCGGATACTCAAGGACCGCGGTGTGCTCCGACTTGTGACCTCCTATCTCGCGAATTCCCGCCCCGAGGAGCTCTTTGGGATGGTGGAAAACGATAAGATCCCGCTCGCCGTCTATTTAGATTTTTTGCGGGGCTACCAATGCCTGAATATGAAGCTCGACTGGGAAGCCGGAATGTCGGATTTCGATAGAAAAGTGCTCGAACATGCACAGACGGGACCCGAGGCGGCGTACGGTATTGGTGAAATGATCAGAGAGCATCTGGCTGGGTTGGAGCCAACGGTCAACGAAGTTCTTCGAGGGTTTGAATTACCTGATGGTGATGAGATTGATCGCCTCGCATCGCGCGTCGTGAAAGAATTTGCGAGAGTGGAATCGGCAAACCGTGACGAGGTAATGGCCGAAATGTTCGGTGCCGCGGTTCGCATTGTAGCCAAGAAGAAGGACGGACCAGCGTTGGCAGAAACCCTTCATGCTCCAGCGGAATTTAACCCTGTGCGCGGCGTGTATCGCAAGGATGTTTTCGAAATTGAGGGCGGACTTTCCCTCGACGTCAATTCTGGCGCCGGGCCCATTATCCAGACGGCAGAAGCAAGTGCGCTCAGCGAGACATTTCCCGCCAATGAATGGCAGCGAGTGGTCAGCGAGCGTGGAATCGTATCCATGCAGCCGCGTGTAGCGAGGCCGACCATTCGTGTTCAGCCAGGACGCCTGGCCGCGGTACTGATCCGGCTTTTTGCCAACACCCCAGGGGCAACTCCCTATTGGTTGAGGGTTGAAACCGACAATGGTGAAGTCATGCGGCTGACCGTTCCGGCGCCCGAGTCTCGGCTTGTCCGCTTCGTCGCAGAAGACGTTTCGTGGATACGCTTCTCGGCGCTCACGCTTGAAGAGGCGCCGCGAGAAGGTCCACCCCCTGTGGGGATCAGCGCGATCCAGATGTTTGAGCTCCTCGACTCCTCCACCACAGCCGCGATGGGGCAAGAGGTTGAGGCCGAGCACCCTCTTCGCCGCTAGACCACATGTCCGCCTGAGCGCGGGGCGACCCGTCTCACAGTATGCAGGTAACGAGGGTTGCACCGGATAGGCCGGCGCCGAGCCTCATGCATAGGAGACGGGTCATGGCGGATCGTATCACCTACGTTGGACTGGATGTTCACAAGGAAAGCATCGTCGTCGCGGTGGCGGAGGGCGGCCTGCGGGGCGAGGTGCGGGAGTACGGCCGGATTGCCAACACGGCGACGGCGCTGGACCGTTTGCTGCGCAAGCTCGGCGGCGACGGCATGGCCCTGCGGTTTTGCTACGAGGCGGGGCCGTGCGGTTATGGCATTCAGCGTCGATTGTCGGCCCAGGGACATGAGTGTGTTGTGGTCGCTCCCTCGCTGATCCCGAAGCGGGCGGGCGACCGGGTCAAGACCGATCGGCGGGATGCCGCCAGCCTGGCCAAGCTGCACCGGGCGGGCGAGCTGACCGCGGTGTGGGTTCCCGATGCCCGGCACGAGGCGATGCGCGATCTGGTCCGCGCCCGTCTCGATGCGGTGCATGCGTTGCGCCGGGCCCGCCAGCAGCTCTCGGGGTTCCTGTTGCGCCAGGGGCGCCATTATGGGCGCCCAGCTTGGACCAAGCTGCACCGCCGCTGGCTGGCGAGTCTCAAGTTCGAGCAGGCGGTGCATCACATCGTGCTCGAAGATTACATCGCGACGGTTGAAGCCGCCGCAGCGCGGCGCGATCGGCTGACGGCGCAGATCGAGGCAATGCTGCCGGACTGGACGCTGGCTCCCGTCGTGGCGGCGCTGCAAACGATGCGCGGCATGGCGCTGGTCAATGCGGCGACGCTGATCGCCGAACTGGGCGATCTCTCGCGCTTCGCCAATCCGCGCCAGCTGATGGCCTATCTCGGGCTGGTGCCATCCGAACATTCCAGCGGCGCCAGCGTCAAACGCGGCGGCATCACCAAGGCCGGCAACGGAGCCGCTCGTCGGTTGTTGATCGAGGCGGCCTGGAGCTACCGCTTCC
>DATLTH010000282.1:0-9639 GCA_035533695.1 Allostellaceae bacterium
CATCCCCGGATCCTCCCTCTGACGGCATCATAACAGGGAAGGGTGCGGAAATTCAGCCGAAAGCCCCGTGCTCAGTAGCCGCGCAGAAACGCCAGGACCTGGGCGGTCCATTCGGCCGGCTTCTCGAAGGGCGGCCAGTGCCCGCAATTGTTGAGCAGCACGAGGCGCGAGTCGGCGATGTGGTTCAGAATCGCGATCGAGACCTCGAACGCCACCATCCGGTCGTAGCGCCCATGGATCAACAGGACGGGCGCCTTGATGCCGGCGAGGTCGGGCGTGTAATCGTGCGGCAGGCTGACCGACTGCCGCCGCGCCTCGATGAATTCGGGCGACCAGGTGTGCGCCCGGTGGATGTAGTCGACCAGCTCGTCGCTCACCAGGCTTTCGTCGTCGATGTGGACGCGCAGGTAGTCTCGGATGTTGTCGCGGCTCGGGTCGGCGAGGGCGCGCTGGGTGGCGCGGCTGCCCTCCGAGGGGCGGTTGGCCATCAGGTAGCGGTCGCCGCCGGTGCCGATATGCGAGCCGCCCATCACGAACTTCCGGACCCGATCGGGATACGCCATCGCCGCCACCATCGCCGACTGCCCGCCCTGCGAGTTGCCGACCCAGTGCGCCTCCTGGATGCCGAGGGCGTCCAAGAGGGCGACCGCGGTGCGCGCCTGGAGGGCATGCACCCCCTCGCGGTAGACGACCGGCCCCGTCTTCGAAAAGTTCGGCAGGTCCATCAGGATGCAGCGGAACTGCGCCGACAGCGCGCCGACCGCCTTGTGAAACGTGATCCACGCGGTGGTGCCGGGACCGTACGAGTGGAGGAACAGCACCGGCTCGCCCTCGCCGACATCGTGGTAATGCACATTGATGCCGCCAGCAGCGATCGTCTTGCCGGTGCCCGCCTCGGTCAGGCTATTCGACGTGATGAACGGCATGTCGACCTCCCTGCTTCCGGGTCACCCAGGATGGGCGACCCGGCGCTCGCTCTTTTAGGCCGTCGGCCAGAACGGCTTCGCCAATGCCAGTTCGGTCGGGTAGACAGTGAGCGGCACGCCCTTTTGCCATTGCGCGAAAATCATCGGGACATCGACCCGACGCCCCTTTTCGTCGAACTTGATCGGGCCCGGGAAGCATTGCGCCGCTTGGCCGGTGGTCAGGTCCATCGCGCGGATCGCGGCGGCGACCTTGATCCGGTCGGCGGATTTGGCAGCTTCGATGGCCGCGACCAGGATTGCGGGCTGACCGTAACCGCACAGCCCGTCCTGGGTCAGGAACGGCTCGCCGGTCTTCTTTATGAACCGCTTGATGAACGCCTCCTGGCCCTTGAACGGCCAGTTCGCCACACTGAACAGCAGGCCGTCGAGCAGTTCGGGGCCGATCGTTTTCAATAGTTCCGGCGAACCCAAGGGGGCGCCGTTGCCGACCAGCGGCACCTTGCCGTGCGAGAGCTTGAACTCGTCGAGCTTTTCGAGCACCAGCTTGCAATCCGGCATGGCCGAGGTCAGCAGCAACAGGAAGTCGGGCCGGTTCGAGCGCACCTTCTCAATGAGCGGCGTCGCATCCGAGAGCGGCGGCGTATAGATCTCGTCGACCACGAGCTTCAGCCCGAGCTTGTCGAGCCCGCCGGCGCGCAGCGGCTTGGCGAAGCTGACCGGCGAGGCGGTGTTGTCCATAATGATGCCGACCGTTTTCGGCTCTTTGCCGGTTGCCGATTTTGCCAATTTCATCGCGGTCGGCAAGGTTTCGGCGGCCTGGCGGGCGGCGGTCGGCGAGGTCTGGAAGACGAATTTGAAGCCGCGATCGGTGATCGCGTCGGAGTAGCTCAGCGTGACCCAGGGCAGCGAGGCGCGCTCGGTCACCTCGGTCACCGCGAGGGTGAACGAGCTGAGCCAGCAGCCGGTGCCGCCCGCCAGATCCGGCTGGTCGGACAAGAGGCGCTGCGCCGCGTTCTTGGCTTTTTCGGTGCTGTCACCGGCATCGGCATAGATGATTTCGAGCTTGGCGCCGCCCAATGCCTTGATGCCGCCCGCCTTGTTGACATCGTCCTGCAGGATCTCGGCGCCCATCCGCAGCAGCTGCCCCTGCCGCGCCCACGGGCCGGAAAGCGGCACGATCATTGCGATCTTCACCGATTTGCCCTGCGCCCGGCCGATCGCCGGCATCGCGAGCGCGCCTGCGGTGAGGGCGAGGCCCCGGGTTACGGTGCGTCGCGTCAATTTCTCGGTCATTGCATTTCCCTCCATTTGTGTCGTCATTTTGCCGCTTCGGTGACCTGCTCGGCCCATTTTTTGCCGAGATAGGCCTCGATCACCTCGTGATTGCGAACCACCGCCTCGGGCGCGCCGCTGGCGATCAGCCTTCCATGGTCGAGCACGCTGAAGTGGTCGACCAGTTGCACCATGGCCTGCATCGTGTGCTCGATGATCAGGACGGTGACGCCGTCCGCCGGCAATTGGCGAATGACGCCGAGGATGCCGTCAAGATCATCGTGGCCGAGCCCCGCGAGGGTCTCGTCGAGCAGCATCAATCGGGGTTGCGGCGCCAGCGCGCGCGCCAGTTCCATCAGCCGCAGCTCGCGCGTCGTCAGCCTCCCGGCGAGCGCATTGGCGCGGCCGCTCAGCCCGACGCGATCGAGCGCAACCTCTGCCATCTGCCGGGCCGCGGCGTCATCCGACGCGCCGACAAACGCCCCGACGATGACGTTTTCCAGCACCGTCATGCGCGGGAAGGCCCGCACCACCTGGAAGGTGCGGCCGATGCCGAGCGCGCAGACCTGGCTCGGCCGCAAGCCGACCAGCGAGCGCCCGGCGAACGAGATCGTGCCGCGCTCCGGAGCCAGAAAACCGTTGATGACGTTGAACAACGTCGTCTTGCCGGCGCCGTTGGGGCCGATGATGCCGTAGAGGCCGCGCTCCGGAACGGCGAGATCGACGCCCTCAAGCGCCCGCAAGCCGCCAAAGGCAATGCTGACGTCCTTCAGCACCAGAAGATCGTCGCCGACGGGCTCGCGCCGCGCCCGCGGCAGGGCGGCGATCATCGCGCTCGGCGCCGGCGGCGCCGCCTGCACCGGGCTCCGCCCCCAGCGATCGCGCACGCGCCAGTACACCCCTTCTGGCGCGCACAGGATGATGGCGATGATCGCGACGCCATAGACGACGCCCTGGATGCCCGGCAGCACATTGCCCAGCTGGGCGTTCAGCACCTCCGCCAGCGGCACCAGCGCAAAGGCGCCGATCACCGGTCCCCACAGGCTGCCGACGCCGCCGAACAAGGCGAGGATCAGCGCCTGGGCCGAGACCAGCATCCCGAATACGGCCTCCGGCGTCACCACCAGCAGCACCACCGCGTAAAGACCGCCGGCCACCGCCGCCAGCGCCCCCGACAGCATCAGAGCCAGCATCTTCCAGCGCCAGGTGTTGATGCCCGCAGCCTCGGCGGCCGGTTCGTTCTGCTTGATCGCGAACAGCGACATCCCGAACCGCGAGTTCTCGACCTTGAGCGAGATCAGCAGCGACACGACAAGTAGCCCGAGCGCCAAACCGACGTAAACGCGCGGATCGGAGAACTGCATATAGAGGCCGGGAGCCTTCCGCTTCATCGGCAGCGGGATCTCCTGATAGCCGAGCCACTGGAAGACGTAGAGGGTGGCCAGCGGGTAGGCGAGCATCGCCAGCGCAAAGTAGTGCCCGCGCAAGCGGAAGGTCGGAAACCCGATCAGCGCGCCGGCAAGCCCGCCGACGACCGCACACAGCGGGATCGTGATCCACGGCGTCAGGTTCAGATGCAGCATCCCGAGCGCCACGGTATAGGCGCCCAATCCCCAGAACACGGCGTGGCCGAACGAGAAATAGCCGCTGTAGCCGCACAGGATGTTCCACGCCAGCGACAGCACCGCCCACAGCAGCACCTGGGTCAGGACCAGCTGGTAATAGTCGTTGTGCAATACCCCCGACAGCGCGAGCACCGCCAGGGCGAATCCGAGGATCGTCCAGAGCTGGCGCTTGACCGGCTGGGAAATTGTCATGTGCGCTCGCTGAGACGGCCGAACATGCCCTGCGGCCGCAGGAAGATGATCAGCAGGAAGACGACAAAGATCGCCGTGTTCTGTAGCTGGTAGGGCAGCACCAGGGTGGACATCTGCTGGACGATGCCGATCACCAGTCCGCCCCAGAAGGCGCCGAGGATGCTGCCAAGGCCGCCGAGCACGACCCCGGCATACATGACGATGACGAAATCGAACCCGATATAAGGCTGGAACGACTGCACCCCGGCAATGAGGCCGCCGGCGACCGCGGTGATGCCGACCCCGAGGCTCCAGGCGATGCGGTGCGCCTTGTCGACATCGATGCCCATGTAGAGCGCCGCCTGGCTGTTGTCGGCGGCGGCCCGCAGCCCCTTGCCTTGCCTGGTATGGCCGAGGAACAGATAGACCGCCGTGGCCAGCCCGGCCGCGACCACAAAGCTGACGCAGCGCCCTTGGTTCAACAGGACATCGCCGATCTCCCACGACGAGCGCGACAGCGGCGTGCGGATGCCGATCGGGGTCGACCCGAAGACGATCAGCCCGCCATTCTGCAGGATCAGCGAGATGCCGAGGGTGACGATAATCTGTCCGTAGGCGCCGGCGCCCTCGGTCTGCGCCGCGCCCGCGCCGGTGACCCGCGAGACGATGAAGCGGTGCAGGACCCACCCGAAGGCGAACACGATCGGCCCGGCAAGAAACGCCGCGACGATCGGGCCGGCGCTCGGCCCGAAAAACGCCGAAAGGCCGGCCGCCGTCGTCAGATAGAAGGCTGCATACATGCCGAGCATCATAAAGTCGCCCTGGGCGAAATTGATGACCCGCATCGCGCCGAAGATGATGCCGAGACCGATGCACATCAGCGCATAGGCGCCGCCGACCAGGATGCCGGCGGACAAAGCCTGCAGAAAATCAACCAGCGAGAATGGCATCCCCGACGATAGGGGCGTTGCGCGGCAATTGTCATCGAATTTCGTGGATGATTGGCGGTGGGCTGAAATGCAGCCAGCTTCTATGCTGCGGGTGGAGCCACCCTGCGACGGAAGAAATCGGCGATGATGCTGGCGATCGAGAAGCTTTCGGTCAGTTATGGCGGGCTGGCCGCGCTGCGCGGGGTTTCGGTCGCGGTCGAAGAGGGGCAGTTCGTCGCCATCGTCGGCCCCAACGGCGCCGGCAAAACGACGCTGTTCAAGGCGATTTCGGGCGTCGTGCCGGCCGGCTCCGGCGCCATCACCTATGAGGGCCGCAACCTGCTCGCGATCCCGCCCTATGAGCGGGTGCATCTCGGGATCGCCCACGTGCCCGAAGGCCGCCAGGTTTTTGCCGCGCTGACCGTGCTGGAAAACCTCGAGATGGGTGCCTATTCGTCGCGCGGACGCACGACGTGGCACCGCAACATCGAGCGGATTTTCGCGCTGTTCCCGGTTCTCGCCGAGCGCCGCCGGCAGCTCGCCGGTACCCTGTCGGGCGGCGAGCAGCAGATGCTGGCGATCGGCCGGGGCATCGCGTCGTCGCCGCGCCTCCTGCTGCTCGACGAGCCGTCGATGGGGCTCGCGCCGGCGATCGCCGATTTGATCTTCGACCGTATTGCGGCATTGCACCGCGAGGATGGCGTCACGCTGATATTGGTCGAGCAGCGCGTCGCGGAGGCGCTGGAGAGCTGCGATTACGGCTATGTTCTGGAAACAGGGCAAGTCGTCCTCGAAGGCACCCACACCGCATTGACCGCCAACGATCGGGTGCGGCGCGCCTATCTCGGGATGTAGACCCTCCGAGGCAAGACCACACCGTTCCCTGAAGCGGGAATGACGGTATGCTGTCGCGATGAAAGAAATCCGCCTCAACGCCTTCGAGATGAACTGCGTCGGGCACCAGTCGCCCGGGCTGTGGGCGCATCCGCGCGACCGCTCGGCCGACTACACCGACCTCGGCTATTGGACCGGGCTGGCGAAAACGCTGGAGCGCGGACGGTTCGACGGCATCTTTCTCGCCGACGTGCTCGGCATCTACGATGTTTACGGCGGCTCGCCCGATGCGGCATTGCGCCATGCGGTGCAGGTGCCGGTCGGTGACCCGATGCTCCTGGTGCCGGCGATGGCGGCGGCAACCGAGCATCTCGGCTTCGGGATCACCTGCACGCTGTCCTACGAGCCGCCTTATACGCTGGCCCGCCGCCTGTCGACGCTCGACCATCTGACCCGGGGCCGAGCCGGCTGGAACATCGTCACCGGCTATCTCGACAGCGCCGCCGCCGGCATGGGGCTCGGCGCCCAGGCCCGCCACGAGCAGCGCTACGAGGTCGCCGAGGAATACATGGAAGTCATGTACAAGCTGTGGGAGGGCAGCTGGGAAGAGGGCGCGGTCAAGCGCGACCGCGAGCGCCGCATCTTCGCCGCCCCGGCGAAAATCCACCGCATCCGCCACGAGGGGCAATTCTACCGGGTCGACGCGATCCATCTGTGCGAGCCGTCGCCGCAGCGTGTCCCGGTGCTGTACCAGGCCGGCGCCTCGCCGCGCGGCCGCGCCTTCGCCGCCGCGCACGCCGAATGCGTCTTCATCAACGGCCCCTCGCCCAAGATCGTCGGCGCCCTGGTCGCCGATCTGCGCCGCCGCGCCGCCGAAGCTGGCCGCGACCCGGCCGATCTGTTGATCTTCACGCTCTGCACCGTGATTACGGGCCGGACCGCGGCCGAGGCCCAGGCCAAACACGAAGAATACCGAAGCTATGTGAATGTCGAAGCCTCGCTCGCATTGTTTTCGGGCTGGACCGGCGTCGATTTTGCGCAATTCGCACCCGACGACGAATTGCGCCACATCGAGACGGAAGCCTCGCGCTCGTCATTGCGCTCGTTCACGACCGACGACCCGAGCCGGGTGTGGACCGTGCGCGAACTGGCCGAGCACGTCGCGATCGGCGGCCGCGGGCCGCTCTTCGTCGGCTCGCCCGAAGAGATCGCCGACACGCTGGGGGCGTGGGTCGAAAAGACCGACATCGACGGGTTCAACCTCGCCTACGCCGTGACCCCTGAGAGCTTCGAAGATTTTGTCGATCTGGTCGTGCCGGAACTGACGCGGCGCGGCGCCTACAAGCGCGACTACCGTCCGGGAACGCTGCGCGAGAAATTGTTCGGCGCCGGCCCCCACCTCACGCCGCCCCATCCGGCAGCGCTCCACAGAAGATAGCAATCCGCATTCCCGGCGAAAGCCGGGACCCACCGTTCAAAAGCTCCACCGGCCGATTGGTGGATCCCGGCTTTCGCCGGGAATGCGGATCTTCTTGTCCTTACCGACCCAAGACGGCGCGGGCGGTTTGGTTGAACAGGATTTTGCGTTCTTCGTCCGACGGCGGCGCCGCGCGGCGCCATTCCTTGCCGAGATCGACGCCCTTTCGCACCGCCGGGCGGTCCATCACCGCCTTGCGCCAGCGGGCGACATTGGGGAAATCGTCGAGCGCCTGGCCCAACGGCTTCGAAATCAGCACCCACGGCCAGCAGCACATGTCGACGATCGAATAGTCGCCGACGATGAACTCGCGCCCGTCCAGCCGGCGCTCCAGCACGCCGAGAACGCGATTGTATTCGTCGGCGTAGCGCTGATGCGAATAGGGGTGCTCGCCCCGCGCATAATTGACGAAATGGCTGAGCTGCCCGGCCATCGGCCCGAGATTGCCGACCTGCCAGAACAGCCATTCCATGACCTCCTTGCGGGCGCGGCGGCCGGAAGGCATGAAAAGCCCGCTGCGCTCCGCGAGGTGCAGCAGGATCGCGCCCGACTCGAACACGCTCAACGGCCCATCAGGGTCGTCATGATCGACGATCGCCGGCATCCGGTTGTTCGGGCTGACGCTGAGAAATTCCGGCTTGAACTGATCGCCCTTGCCGATATTGACCGGGACGACGCGGTACGGGAGCCCGCATTCCTCCAGCATGATGCTGATCTTCCAGCCGTTCGGCGTCGGCCAATAATAAAAATCGATCATCGCGCCACTCCCGCTACGGCGCCCTGCGCCCGCAACCCAGCGATCTCTCCAGCCGAATAGCCGATCTCGGCCAGCACCGCGTCGGTGTGCTCGCCCAATGCCGGGGCGGGGCGGCTGATGCTGGCCGGCGTCGCCGAAAAGCGCGCGGCGTTGCGGGCCTGGCGCAAATGCCCCGCTTGCGGGTGCTCGATCTCCTCGACGACCCCCATCGCTTGGACGTGCGGATGGCGGATCACCTCGTTGCGGGTCAGAACCGGCGCGCACGGCACGTCTTCCTTTGTCAGCCGGTCGAGCCATTCGGCTGACGGCCGCCCGATCAGCACATCCTGGGTCAATTGCAGCCGCGCCTCGACATTCTCCGCCCTGAGCGCCGGCGTCTTGAAGCGCTCGTCCTCCAGCCATTGCGGCTGATCGAGGGCGCGCGTCAGGCCACCCCACTGGCGGTCGGTCTGCACCGCCGCGGTGATGTAGCCGTCGGCCGTCTCGTACACGAGGTCGATGGAGCTGACGGTCTCCTGGCGCGGCGGCCCGTCCTCGACAAAAGTCTGCGACGCCATGTCTGACGGCCACAGGAAGGCGATGACCGCCTCCAGCATCGACAGGCGGACATGCTGGCCCTCGCCGGTGCGCGCGCGCGCCAGGAGGGCGGCGGTGATCGCCTGCGAGGCGGTGATCGCGGTCAATTTGTCGGGCAAAATGGTGCGCAGCATGCGCGGGCGCGCCGTGTCGGAGCCGCCCTGCACCGTCGCCAGCCCGGAAAACCCCTGGATCAGCGGGTCGTAGACCGGCTTTTGCGCATAGGGTCCCACTTCGCCGAAGCCGCTGATCGAGACATAGACGATCTTGGGCGCGACTTCGCGGATCGCCACGTCGCCGACGCCGATCCGCTCGGCGACGCCGGGGCGAAAGTTCTGCACGAACACGTCGGCCGTCGCGGCCAGCCGCTTCAGCGCCTCGAGCGCCGCCGGATTTTTCAGATTGAGGACGATCGAGCGCTTGTTGCGGTTGTTGTTGAGAAACGAGGCGGCAAACCCGCCGCGCCGGTTGGCGCCGGCCCTTGTATGGTCGCCTTCGGGCGGCTCGACCTTGATCACGTCGGCGCCCTGGTCGCCGAGGATCATCGTGGCGAGCGGCCCCGCCACGTTCGCGGTCAGATCGACAATGCGAAACCCATTGAGTGGACCCGGCATGGTGCGTCCCTCATCGTAAGACTGGCATCGTAAGCCTGGACGGATCGTAGCCCAGAAGGCCAAGCTGCGGCAGCCGGCAAGATCACGGAGGCATCATGTTCAAACGCATCGACCACGTCGAAATCGTCACCGACCGGCCGCAGGAGACCGTCGCGTTCTATACCGACGTATTGGGTTTCCGGGTCAAGGCGCGCGACCATATCGAACGCCCCGGCGGCCCGGCCCTCGACCTGGTCTACCTCGACCTCGGCGGCACGGTGGTCGAATTGCTGTCGTGGCCCGGCCTCGCGCTCGATCCGGCGCCGCAGGGGGAGCATCTCGGCTACCGCATGATCGCGCTCGAAGTCGACGACATGGAAATGACCGTCGCCGAGTTGAAAGAGAAGGGCATCGAGACCGTCTGGGGGCCGCTCGTCCGCCCGACCTATGCGCGGGCCGAGATCTGCGACCCCAACGGC
>DATLTH010000283.1:0-4248 GCA_035533695.1 Allostellaceae bacterium
AGAACGGGCCGGGCCGGCTCTATCGGTTCAGCGCCGCAACGCTGGCCGGGTTGCCGGACGGCGAGGCGCTGACGCTGGCCTATGCCAGCGCGGCGATCGAGATTCCGAGCTACGCCCAGGGCGCGGCATTGGGCCCCCACGGCGGATTATGGGTGGCGCGCAGCGATACGCGCTGGGGCGAACTCGACCGGATCGAGCCCACGGCCGGGGCGGTCGAGCGCCGCTACGCCGTCGCCGCCGGCATCGAGGGCATCGCGTTCGATCGTGAGGGCCGGCTGTGGGCGGTCTCCGAGGCTGGGGCGCGGCACACCTACGACGGTTTTTTTGCCGCGCTGGTGACGCCGTTCTTCCCCTTGGTCTTTGCCATCGATCCGCAGCGCCTCGAATAGGCGGCCCGCAGCATTCAGGGCCGGGCCAGCGCCGCCTTGTAGGCCCGCACCGCGGCGGCGAAGCCGATGACCAGCGCGTCGGCGGTCAGCTCATGGCCGATCGAGGCTTCGGCGAGGTTGGGCAATGCCGAGACGAGGCCCGGCAGGTTGTCGAGGTTGAGGTCGTGGCCGGCATTGACGACGAGGCCCAGCGCGGCGGCGCGCGACGCGGTGGCGGCGCAGGCCCGCAACTCGGCCGACGCGTTGCCGGCGCGGAAGGCGGCGGCATAGGTCCCGGTATAGATTTCGATGCCGTCGGCGCCGCTGCCCGGCACACGCTCGACGACCCCCGGGTCGGGGTCGACAAACAGGATGACGCGGCAGCCGAGACCTTTGAGCGCGGCGACCGCCGGGTTGACGATTGCCGCGTCCCTCCCGTCGAGCTTCCAGCCTTCCTCCGAGGTGAAGGCGCCCGGCGGGTCGGGCACCAGTGTGCATTGCTCGGGGCGAACCTCGCGCACGATCGCCAGCAGCCGCTCGTCGGGATAGCCCTCGAGGTTGAGTTCGCACGCCGGCCGCCACGGCCGCATCAGTTCGGCGAGCGCCGGCACATCGCCGCGGCGGATGTGGCGCTCGTCCGGGCGCGGGTGCACGGTCAGCCCGTCGGCGCCGGCCTCATGGGCGAGCCGGGCGAACGCGAGGATGTCGGGCACCCCGGTATGCCGCGAGTTGCGCAAGAGGGCGATCTTGTTGAGGTTCACGCTGAGCCGGGCCATGCCGGATTATAGCGGCCCGCGGCCTTGCGAAAAAGCGCGTCGAACCGCGCTCAGGGCGTAATCGCCGGCGGGCTGCTCCGGCGCTGCGGTTGCTATTCGACGGGCGGTCGCCTATGTGATCCTGGTTCATGTCGGAGAAGATCGATGACGCTCGTCCGCTTCGGGTTGGCCCTCGCCCTGGCGGTGGGCGTGTGCGGCTGCGCCGTCGGCGGGCCGCAGCGGGCCAGCGACATCCAGAACCTCAACGCGATCAGCGACGACATCTCCGCCGTGTCGATGACCCAGTCCGACAGCTCGCGGGTCCACGATCCAAACCTTCATTCGACGCTGCCGCGCACCTACGAAACCTCCGACACCCACTAGCGGTATGGCTCTGACCTATGATTCCGCATCGATTCATTCGTCACCCCCGCGAAAGCGGGGGTCCAGGGTTGCGCGCGTGGTGCTTGCTGCCCTGGATGCCCGCCTTCGCGGGCATGACGACAGGGAGCAAGTGTTGGAGTCTATCCACTAGACCCGCGCGCCTGGGGCTTGGATGACGCAATCGAGGCAGATCGAGCGCCGCGCGCTGTTTGAGGCGACCGAACGCGCCCTCGCCGCCGCCGAAGCGGTGCTGCGCCTGGCGCACGCGCAGGTGCAGCGGCGCGTTGCCCCGGGCGGCGCGGCCGACGCTTCCCTCATCGACCGCGAGCAGATCGCGGTGCACGGGCTGGCCTGGATGGCGACCTATGTCGAAGCCTTGCGCCAGCTCCGCCAATGGGCGTTGCGGCTCGATGCCGACGGCAAATGCGGCGAGGCCGAGACGCTGATCCTGGCGGTCGGGTTCGGCGAATATCTGGCGCAGCTTGCCGGCGGCATCGCGATGGCGCAGGGCGAAATCGTGCGGCCGCAGGATCTGGGCCTCGCCGAAGAAGACATCGCCCCATTGTACAACGGCGACGCCTTGCAGCTGGTGCGCGGCCTGGGCGACGCGCGCGCCCGGCTCGCCGCGCTGCTCGGCGACGGCATGCCCGCCGTCTATGGCGAAGCCGGGCTCGGCGACCCGACCCTCGACATGATCCGCGACCAGGTGCGCCGCTTTGCCGAGCGCGCCGTCACCCCGCATGCCCATGACTGGCATCGCGCCGACCGGCTGATCCCGCTCGCAATCATCGACGAGCTGTCCGCGATCGGCGTGTTCGGCATGACGCTGCCGGAGGAATATGGTGGGCTCGGCCTCGGCAAGATGGCGATGTGCGTCGTCTCGGAGGAATTGTCGCGCGCCTATATCGGGGTCGGTTCGCTCGGCACCCGCTCGGAGATTGCCGGCGAATTGATCCGTACCGGCGGCACCCCGGCGCAGCGGCAGAAATGGCTGCCCGGCATCGCCTCGGGCGAGGTCTTGCCGACCGCCGTGTTCACCGAACCCAATACCGGCTCGGACCTCGCCAACCTGCAGACCCGCGCGGTGCGCGACGGCGACCGTTACCGCATCTTCGGGGCCAAGACCTGGATCACCCACGGCGCCCGCTCCGATCTGATGACCTTGCTCGCGCGCACCGGCCCCGCCGATGACAGCTCCCAGGGGGGCTACCGCGGCCTTAGCATGTTTCTCGCAGCGAAGCCGCGCGGCACTGACGAGAATCCGTTTCCGGCCCCGGGGATGAGCGGCACCGAGATCCCGGTTCTCGGCTATCGCGGGATGAAGGAATACGAGATCGCCTTCGACGGTTTCGTGGTGGCGGCCGAGGGGTTGCTCGGCGGGGTCGAGGGCCAGGGCTTCAAGCAGTTGATGGCGACCTTTGAGTGCGCCCGGGTGCAGACCGCATCGCGCGCCGTCGGGGTGGCGCAGAACGCGATGGAACTGGGCCTCGCCTACGCGCTCGAACGCCGCCAGTTCGGCCGGCAGCTGGTCGCCTTTCCGCGGGTTTCGCACAAGCTGGCGATGATGGTCGTCGAGACGATGCTGGCTCGCCAGCTGACCTATTTCGCGGCGCGCGAAAAGGACAGCGGAAGGCGCTGCGACATCGAGGCCGGCATGGCCAAGCTCTTGGCGGCCCGCGTCGCCTGGGCCAATGCCGACAACGCCTTGCAGATCCACGGCGGCAACGGCTACGCCCTCGAATACCCGATCAGCCGCGTCATGAACGACGCCCGCATCCTCAACATCTTCGAGGGCGCCGCCGAGATCCAGGCCCAGGTGATCGCGCGCGGGCTGTTGGCGGGACGGAATTAGGTCCGGCGATGACGACCGTCCTCACCGTCCTTCTCGTGCTGGCGATGCTCAGCCTGCTGGGGATTCTCGGCTTCGGCTTTGTCAACATGGTGCGCGGCGGCAATCCGCAGCGCTCGAACAAGCTGATGCAGGCGCGCGTCGTGATGCAGGGGCTGGCCTTGCTGCTGCTGGCCTTGTTGATGATGCTGGCGCGCCATCATTGAGCCGGAAATGGTGCGCCTGACCCGGATCTACACAAAGGGCGGCGACCGCGGCGAAACCTCGCTCGGCGACGGCAGCCGTGTGCCGAAGCACGCGTTGCGGGTCGAGGCCTACGGCACGGTCGACGAGGCCAATGCCGCGATCGGCCTGGCGCGGCTGCATGTGAGTGCGGGGGGCGACGCCGAGGCCGATGCGATGCTCGCGCGTATCCAGAACGATTTGTTCGATCTCGGCGCCGATCTGTGCACGCCGGAAGACGGGCGCCGCGCGTCCGGCGCACTCCGCATCGTCGCGGCGCAGGTCGAGCGGCTCGAACATGAGATCGATGCGATGAACGCCGCGCTGCGCCCTCTCGATTCGTTCATCCTGCCGGGCGGCACGCCGGCCGCGGCATATCTCCATCTCGCACGCACCGTGACCCGCCGCGCCGAGCGCCTGGTCTGCGCCTTGGCGGCGGAGGAGACAGTCAATATCGAGGCGGTCAAGTACCTGAACCGGCTGTCGGACCACCTGTTCGTGCTCGGCCGCCATCTCAACGGCGACGGCGCCAAGGACGTGCTGTGGCAGCCCGGTATGACCCGCTGACAAGGAGGACGCGATGGTGACGATCGAGCGGATGCGGGCGATTTCGGCCGCGTTCAACAGCCGCGATGTTGAGCGGATTGTTGATTGCTTTGCCGAGGACGGC
>DATLTH010000284.1:0-3227 GCA_035533695.1 Allostellaceae bacterium
CGCTCTATCTGCAGAGCCGCTCCTCGGGGGCGTTCCAGTGCGACATCAATCCGGCGGCCAAGATCGGGCGCGGCATCTTCCTCGATCACGCCACCGGCCTGGTGGTCGGCGAGACCGCGGTGATCGACGACGACGTCTCCATCCTGCACGACGTGACGCTCGGCGGCACCGGCAAGGAGCACGAGGACCGTCATCCGAAGATCCGCCGCGGCGTGATGATCGGAGCCGGCGCCAAGATTCTCGGCAACATCGAGGTCGGCCATTGCGCGCGCATCGCCGCCGGTTCGGTGGTGATCAAGCCGGTGCCGAATAACGTCACCGTCGCCGGCGTGCCGGCCAAGGTGGTGGGCGAGGCCGGCTGCCCCGAGCCCTCGCGCGCCATGGACCAGATGCTGTACGGCGTCATGCTCGAGGGCTGAGCGCCGCCGGCGGCTTGCGCTCAGCGGCGCGATCAGGCATGGAGGCGCTACTTAAGAGCGCAAGGAGCGACCCGTTGGACGTCAAGGAAATCAGGCAACTCGACAGTTATTTGAAGAAACTCTTCGGCAACGCGCGCATCCGCGTGGTGCCGCAGGGCGGCGAGTCGGCGCAGGTCTTCGTCGGCGAGGACGAGCTCGGCGAATTGACCGCCGAGGAGGACGAGGGCGAGCGCTCCTATAACTTCCGCATGGTGATCCAGCTCGGCGGCGATCCGTCGATCCAGCCGGTGCCGGCGCTCAACGCTTACCTGCGCCGCCGCTTCGACAACGAAGAGATCCGCGTCGTCACCCGGCCGAAGAAGATGGATTCGCTCGAAGCCTACATCGGCGAGGAGTTTCTCGGCGTGCTGTTCGTCGAGAACGAGAAGGGCCGCAAGTCGTATATCTTCGAGCTGCCGATCCTGGACGTCGATTTAGTGGAGTGAGGTGGCGCTCGGCGCGACCTCTCTTCCGCTCATTCCCGCGCCAGCGGGAATCCAGCTGATAGTACAGGGATGCAATGCTGCACTGGGTCCCGCTTTCGCGGGGACGAACGGCCGGGTGCTCAGCCGCCGTGCAGCCTTGTCATCAGCGTGTCGACGCCTTTCGCCACGCTCTGCCAGTCGGTCAGCCAGTCGCGCGGAAAGCGGAAGGTGATGTCGGCGTCGCCGATGCGCCGCTCCAACAGGCAATTGCCGGAGTTGACCACGCCCTGGCGCGTACAGCGGGCCAGAAAATGCGTCGGTGCCGCTGACTCGAATACCAGCTCCTCGCCCTGATAGGGCGTGCCGTCGCGGAAACCGCGCAGCGTCAGGCCGGTCGGGCCGGCGGCCGGCTGCGGCACCAGATAGCGCGGATAGATGTTCTGCACCCGCTCCATCAGCGGCAGCGTGCCGTCGCCGGGCGCGATGGTGACGAACAGCCGCCGGTCCGGATTGACGCGGGTGTGCACCGTCGGCTTCGCCGCCGGATCGGGCGGCTCGAGCGATGGCCACAGATAGACGAGGTCGACGCGCGGCTGCACGCCCGGGTGGCGCTGGATGCCCCGGCGGATCGCCGCCGGCTGGATGTTGAAGGTGACGCCCGCCACCACGATCGGCATCGACGGCGCGTTGCGCGCGACCGGGGCCTCGGGCCAGCGCGGCCACAGGATGAAGGCGACGTAAGCAATGGCCGCGAAGGTCACCGCCGCGAACAGCAATAGCGGCGCCAGCAGCGGATTGCGGCCGGCCGGCCGGCGGCGCGGGCGGCGGGCGGATTTTGCAGGCTGCTGCGAGAGATAGGCCAAGTTCTTATCCAGTCACTTTAGCGTCGCCTCGAATCGCAACGGATTATGCCACGCCCGCGTCGGCATTCCGGCTTCCGCGGCAAGGTTGCTTGTTAACCTTTCATTAAGGATTGGCTGGCGCCGGGCCGGACGCTCCGGCACAGCTAGCGCCGAACAAGCGTTTTTGGCGTTCGAGACCCGTTTCGATGAGTGTGCATTCCTTGCAGATGTTCCTGGCGCTGGCGCTCGGCTTCGCTTTCGCGGGCCTCAGCGCCTCCGGCTATCGGCTGGCGACAACCCGGCTGCCGAGCTTCAGCCTGCTGCAGGGCGGCCCCAGCGTAGGGACCTTCGCCGTGCTGCCGCTCTTGATGATGTCGGCGCCGTTCCTGATCATGCGCAACACGCTGCTCGGCCGCCGCCTTGAGGGCCGCCGCTTCGAATTCGTGTTCCTGGCGACCCTGATCGCCGGCTTCTGGAGCCTGATGTCGGGCGTGGTGCTGGTGATGGCGCTGAAGGCCTGCGGCGTCCTCATCGCCTAGTGCCGCCGATTTGAAGTTCCTGCATCACTTGCCGCAATCGCTTTCAGGAACTTCAAATCGAAAGCGGCACTAGAATCAAATTCTTACTAGTGCCCCTTCGCTTCCGAAGTCCGTGTCAGAGCGTGCTAAGACGCATCACGAACTTCGGAAGCGGGGCACTAGCCCCTTTTCCCGCTTCCGAACTTCGTGCAAACGTCCCGCCTCAAAGGAGGCGGGAATGGCCATCTACGAACTCGACGGACAGGCGCCGGAGTTGCCCGGCACGGGACGCTATTACGTCGCCGACAGCGCCGCGCTGATCGGCCGGGTGCGGCTGCTCGACGAAGCGAGCATCTGGTTCGGCGCGGTCCTGCGCGGCGACAATGAGTGGATCGAGCTGGGCGTGCGCTCGCAGATCCAGGACAATTGTACGCTGCACACCGACCCGGGCTTTCCCATGGTGATCGGGCGCGAGTGCGTGATCGGCCACAACGTCGTCCTGCACGGCTGCACCATCGGCGATCACAGCCTGGTCGGCATGGGCGCGATCATGCTCAACGGCGCCAAGATCGGACGCAACTGCATCGTCGGTGCCGGTGCGGTGATCACCGAGGGCAAGATCTTCCCAGACAATTCGCTGATCGTCGGCGCGCCCGGCCGCGTCGTGCGCACGCTCGATGAGAAGGCGGCGGAGATGATCCGCCAGGGCGCCGACAGCTATGTGCGCCGCTCCACGCAATACGCCAAGGGCCTAAAACGGGTCGGATGAGGGCGCTTCACCGCCGGTAGAGATAATCCCTTGGCAGCCCCAATCGCTCACACGCCTGCACCGCGGGACTTGCCTCGATCACCAGCCGGTCGGCGAAGCGGCCAGCAAGCTTGACCAGCGCCCGCTCGCCTGTGCGCAAGCCTGCGTGTTCGAGGCCGAGCTTGCGGCGGATCGCGGGCGGCGTGAGGTCCACCGCCGCGCGCACCAGCAGGTGC
>DATLTH010000285.1:0-5284 GCA_035533695.1 Allostellaceae bacterium
AAGCTGCTGCTGACCTATATCGTGCCCTATTGCGTCACCACCTACGGCGCCGTGTCGTTTCGCCTGGCGCTGGAGCGGCGCTCCGGACCGCCGCACGACACCAGCCGGCGGGCAGGCGACGCCTGAGCGCGCCGCCGCTCAGACGGTCGTCGGCTCCTGCGCCTCCTGGTGCCAGGCGAGCAGATGCCGGCGCACGACAGCGATGGCCCTGACGACGCACAGCCCCGCAACCGCGATTTCGATGATGCCGGCAAAGACGCCCGGCGAATCGGCAAACCGCGAGGCGGCGATCATCGCGCCGCCAAGGCCGGTGCCGCCCATCAGCATTTCGACGACAATCTCGACGATCAGCGAGATCGGCAACGCCACCTGCAGACCGGTCAGGATCTGCGGCAATGCCGCCGGCAGGATGATCTCGCGCAACAGCTGACGCTCGCTGGCGCCGAGACTGCGCGCCGACCACAACAGGTAGCGGTCGACCCCGTCGGCGGCGGCGATCGTCGCGGCAACCACCGGGAAGATCGCGTTGAACGCAACCATCGAGATCTTCGAGACATCATAGAGACCGAGCCACAGCATGAAGATCGGCAGAAAGGCGATCTTTGGCATCGGAAAGCCGACCGAGATGATCGGATCGAAAAACCAGCGCACCCAGGGCCGCCGCGTCATCACAATCCCGAGGACAACGCCGCCGGCCGCGGCGATCGCAAACCCGGCCAGCGCGCGATACATCGTCGCCCCGAGATTGGCCGCCAGGTCGCCGCTCATCGCATCCGCGCCGACCCTCGCGAGCACGGTGGACGGCGGCGGCAGCAGGAAGGACGTCACGACGCCGCTGCGCGAGGCGACCTCCCACGCGACGACGACCACCAGCAGGGCCCCGATCGCACCGACGCGGCGGCCGAGCGCAGCGGCGATACCATCGAGACGTAACCCCGCCGCAGCCGGCCGCGCGGCGATTGAGGTATCGATGTCGGTCATTCGCGCCCCTGCTCGCGCCCCTGCTCGCGCCCCTGCTCGCGCCCCTGCTCGCGCCCCTACTCGCGCCAGGCCAGAACCCGCCCCACCAGCATCAGATAAAGCCGGTCGGCGATAAATCCCAATGCCGCGACGGTCAGCACCACCGCAAACATCGCGTCGTAGGCGCCGCCATCGCCGAGCCAACCGATCATGTAGCCGAGGCCCTGGCGCGCGACGATCAACTCCGAAGCGACGAGCAGCACGAAGGACAGCGCCAGCGCCGTGCGCACGCCGCTCAGCAATTCCGGCAACGCGCTCGGGAATACGATCTCCCACAACACGCGCGCGCGGCTGGCGCCGAGGCTGCGTGCCGACCAGATCAGCACTTCGTCGGTGCCGCGCGCGCCGTTGAATGCGGACAGCGTAACCGGCAACATGCAGCCGACGAAGATCGTCGTGATCTTCGAGGCGTCGCCAAAGCCGAGCCACAAGACCATGACCGGAATGAGGGCCGATTTCGGCATCGGATAAAAGAACTGCACGATCGGGTTGATCGCGATGCGGACCGGCTTGTACCAGGCCATCAGCACGCCGATCAGGCTGCCGACGACGACCGCCAGCCCGAGGCCGATGGCGGCGCGCGAGATCGACGCAACGCCGTTGGTCCACAGATCGCCGGAAGCGGCGAGATCGAACCAGGATTTGAACACCGCATCGAGCGGCGGCAAGGCGCTGGCCGGCACGAGCCCCGTCCGGCTCGCCGCCTCCCAGGCCAAGGCCAGCAGCAATATGGGCGCGTAGCGCGGCAGAATTTGGGTAACCGTCCTCATGCTGCGCCGCTCCGCAAGGCCTGGATCGCCTCGGCGCGCACCAGGTTCCACACGTGGT
Organism: Allostellaceae bacterium; assembly: GCA_035533695.1. Lineage (GTDB taxonomy): Bacteria > Pseudomonadota > Alphaproteobacteria > ATCC43930 > CGMCC-115725 > DATARH01. The sequence continues at coordinate 1,849 of DATLTH010000285.1, forward strand.
CGACCATTTCGAGGAATGGCGGGGTGCGCTGGAGGTCGGGGTCGTCCTTGTCGAAGCGCGCCTCGACAATCTCCTTGATGTGGCCGGGCCGGGCCGACATCACCGCGATGCGCTCGGCCAGAAAGACCGCCTCATGCACATCGTGCGTGACGAAAACGACCGTCTTGCGCGAACGCTGCCAGATGCGCAGCAATTCGCCCTGCATCAGGCTGCGGGTCTGCGCGTCGAGCGCGCCGAACGGCTCGTCCATCAGCAAGACGCGCGGATCGATCGCCAGGGTGCGTGCGATCGCGGCGCGCTGCTTCATGCCGCCGGAAAGTTGCGCCGGGTAGCTGTCCTCGAACCCGGCAAGACCGACCAACTCGATGAAATCGCGGGCGCGGCGGACCCGCTCGTCGCGCGGCAACCCCTGCTTTTCGAGACCGTAGAGCACGTTCTGGATGACGGTCTTCCACGGGAACAGCGCGAAATGCTGAAAGACGATGCCGCGGTCCGGGCCCGGGCCGGCGACCGGCCGGTCCTCGACCATGATCCTTCCCTCTTCGACCGGCAGAAAGCCGCCGACCAGGTACAAGAGCGTACTCTTGCCGCAGCCGCTCGGGCCCAACAGCGCGACAAACTCGCGGTCCTTGACCGCGAGCGAGATGTTGTCGAGCGCCAGCACCGGGCGGCCGCGCGCCGGCCGATAGGTGTGGCTGACCCCGTCGATCAGGATATGCGCGGCGCCGCTCATGCTGCCCGAAACCATTCAATCGACCCCAATAGAAACCGGCTTCCCGGCGCAAGCCGGGATCCATCCATCGACGTCCGCGACGGTTGACCCATGGGTCCCGGCTTTCGCCGGGAAACCGCCATTGGGGAAACGCGACGGCCGCCGTCTACTTGCCATCGATGCGCTTCTTTGCTTCCTCGATCAGCGACAGGTCGACGTATTTCGGCGCGAGCTGGATCGCTTTGGGCAGCACTTTCAGCTTGACCGACTCGTCGATCTCCTTCTGCACCGAGGCGACGTCGGGCCGGGCGTCGGGCGAGCGATAGAAATCCTCCTTGGTGAAGGCGAAAGCGAGCTTGTCTTTCGGCAGCTTGGTCACATCAGAGGTGATGGCGATCGCCTCGTCGTGATTCTTCGGATCGAGGAACCAGCGGCGGGCGCGGATGTGGTCCTCGAAAAAATCGACCAGCGCGGCGCGGTGGGCGGCAATGACGTCGGAGCGCATCGCCCACATCACCGCCTGGGTCGGGCCGACCGCGTCGACGCCGCGGAACAGCACCTTGTATTTCGGGTTGCCGATGATGCCGTGGGCGAATTGCGGCAGCACGATGATCATGTCGACCTTGCCGCCTTCCAGCATCGCCGGCATGTTGGCGAAATTGGCTTCGACGGTGGTGAAGTCGCTGTCCTTGAGGCCGTGTCGGTGGAGCATCGTGCGCATCGCCTCGTCGGCCGCCGAGCCGATCGTGTTGATCGCGACACGCCTGCCCTTGATGTCCTCGATCTTCTTGATCGGACCGTCGGCGCGGACGACGTAAGCACCGCTGAAATAGCCGTTCATGCCGTCGCCGACGACATCGGCGACGAGCCGTTCGTCGAGATGCGCATTGGTGATCGCCAAGGCCAGCGCGGCGCTCGAAAACGAGGCGACTTCCAATTCGTTGATCGCTTGCGCCTGGATCTCCGGCGTCGTGCCCTGAAAGTGCACCGCCTGCATGACATAGCTCTTGCCGAGATGCTTGAAGACCTCAGGATGGCGCTTGCCGAGTTCCTCGATCAGCGGGGCGAGGTGACCGGGCGTCACCACCCAGCCGACCCGTATCGGCAACGGATCGGCCCAGGCCGCCGTCACCATTCCCAGCATGACAGCGGCGAACAACATCCCCGCCGAATACCAATTGCGTCTCATCGCGTTCCCGCCCCTTGTGTCGTCGCGTTGTCGGCGCATCCTATAGCAGAGGTCGTGGCCGGGTTGCGATGGCGCTCTATTCGCTCGGGCGCGGCCCAAATGCGTCGCTGCCGTCATCGTCGGCATCGCTGATCGAAACCTCGCCGACCCGGGCGGCGAACGGTCCTTTCCGGCACGCCGCGATCATCGCCGCCACCGCCCGATCCTCGCCGACGACAAGGGCCTCGACGCTGCCGTCCCGGCGATTGCGCACCCAGCCGCGCAATCCCAGCCGCGCCGCCTCGCCGATCGCCCAGGCGCGGTAGCCGACGCCCTGCACCCGGCCGAAGATGCGCAGATGCACGCCGCGGATCGGCTCGCTCATTCCAGTTCGAGGATGACCTGGTCGACGGCGAGGCTGTCGCCCGGCTTGGCGCGCAATTTGGCGACGCGGCCGTCGCGCTCGGCGCGCAAGACGTTTTCCATCTTCATCGCCTCGACGACGACGAGCGCCTCGCCGGCTTTGACCTCCTGCCCCTCTTCGACGACGATCGCGCTCAACAGACCCGGCATCGGCGACAGCACCAGGCGCGAGGTATCTGCCGGCTGCTTTTTCGGCATCAACAGCAGCAGTTCGGCGGCGCGCGGCGACAGCACCTGGGCATGCCTGACGACGCCGCGATGGGTCAGCCGGAACGCGCGCCCCAGCAGCCGCTCGACCTGCACGGTCGCCAGCCCGTCATCGATGCGCAGGTGCAGCAAATTCTGGCCCGGTCGCCAGTCGGTCGCCGTGAGACAGCTTTCGCCGTCACGCTCGACGACGTAGGCGCTGTTCTCGGGGGCGACCGACAGCGGATATGGCCGACCGTCGAGCAGCGCGACGAGCGGGCGCGGGCGTTGCCGGCTCGATCCGGCGTCCGTTTCGCCGAGCGCGATTTCGCGTTCGTAGAGGCGCGTTTCGGCGAGCGCCGCGGCGAGCAGAATGACGCGGTCGGCGGCGACAAAGCCGGGCGGCGGCGCGAAGCCGCCGGGAAAGCTCTCGGCGATGAAGTCGGTCGATAATTCGCCCCGGCGGAACCGGTCGCTCGCCGCGATCGCCGCCAGAAACGCAATGTTGTGCCGCACGCCGGCGATAGGGAAGGCGTCGAGGGCGGCGCCGAGATTTGCGATCGCATCGTCCCGTTCGTCGCCATAGGCGATCAGCTTGGCGATCATCGGATCGTAATAGAGGCTGATCTCGGCGCCCTCGACGACGCCGCTGTCGACCCTGATTCCGTCCCCTTCCGGCGGCCGATAGCGCACCAGCCGGCCGATCGACGGCAGGAAATTCCGGAGCGGATCCTCTGCGTAGACGCGGGCCTCGATCGCCCAGCCCGTCTGGCGCAAATCGTCCTGGCCAAACGGCAACCGCTCGCCGGCGGCGATGCGGATCATCAATTCGACGAGGTCGAGGCCGGTCACCATTTCGGTCACCGGATGCTCGACCTGAAGCCGCGTGTTCATCTCCAGGAAATAGAAATTGCGCGCACCATCGACAATGAACTCGACGGTGCCCG
>DATLTH010000286.1:0-5538 GCA_035533695.1 Allostellaceae bacterium
CTCCCCGTCACCGACAAGCGCGGCGGTGGTCGCGCAGCCGCCCGCGGCGCCGGCGCGGCGTCCCGACGAGCGTGCGGTGAACGGGCGGACGATCGGGACGTACGAACTGGGCGAACTGCTCGGCGAGGGCGGGATCGGGCAGGTTTACGCGGCGCAGGACCGGGTTCTCGGGCGCCCGGTCGCGATCAAGATGTTGCGCCCGGAGCTGAGCCGCGACCGCAGCCTGGTCGAGCGCTTCTATATCGAGGCCAAAAGTCTCGGCAACCTGAACCATACGAACATTACGACCCTGTACGCGCTGCATGCCGAGGGCGAGGACGCCTTCATGGTCATGGAGCTGGTGCATGGCGTCACACTGGAGGCGCTGCTGAGGCGGGCGCAGCGGCTCGGTCTGCGCGACAGCCTGGCGTCCTCGCGCAGGCGGTGCGACGAAATTCCCAGGAGGTGGCTGGCGAACCATTGAGCCTCAGGCGGGTGGCGCGTCGGTTGCCCGCGGCGCCCTGTCGAGCGTGCGGCGAACCGGCGCTGAATAGAAGCCGGCTTTCAATAGCCCTACGAGTCCCGATTGAAGCAGCAGCACCGCAAAAGGTCACGGCCCGATCGCGAGGCTCAGCCAAAAGAGGGATTTGAGCTGGAATGACCAGATGCCTACGCCAACACCAGTCCTGGCATCGGCTTGACGGTCGTGCTGCCGGGGAATACGTCGGTGGAGAGCACCTTCTCGGCAACCCCGAGGTGATCTCGCAACAACCCTTTCAGCACCGCGCGCAGGTCGATCGTTGGCTTCAGATCGCGCTGCTGATAGAGATCGGAATCTTTAAGGCCTGGCCAGTCAGCGACGACACGGCCGCCCTTGAGTGCACCGCCCGCGAGCAAGGCCACCGTCGCGGTGCCGTGATCGGTGCCGCCGCTGCCGTTGATCCTGGCGGTGCGCCCGAACTCCGTCACGACGACGATAACGGTCTCACGCCAGGCATCGCCCATATTGGTCGCGAGCGCGTCGAGCGCGCCCAGCAGATCGGTGAGGCGGCCTTTGATCGGACCTTCATTGACATGCGTGTCCCAGCCGTCAAAGGCGAGCGCGCCAACGCGCGGGCCGTCCGCACGGGCGAGAAATTTTGCGGCAGCGCCTGCCGCATCGGCAAAATAGGCGCGAACCCTGGCGCCGCCGCCCGGCTGTGCGACCGGCCCACCTTGTTTCGGCGCCGGGTCGATGCCGCCGGCGCGCGCGATCGCCTCAATGCCTATGCGCTGCTCGAGCACCCGCGCCAAGACCGGGTCGGTATGGCGGTAGAGGTCGAGCAGCCGCATCGTCGTCTCGTCGCTGACCGGCGGCAGCCGTTGCGTGTCCCATGACAGCACCGGCGCCGGGCCGCGCATGATCAGCGGCGCCACGGGCCCGATCGCCAGCGCTCTTCTGGCGTTCGGGTCGGCCGTTCCTTTCGGCGCCAGCGACGCGACGGCGCGGTTGAGCCAGCCGGTATCGAGCGCTCCTGGCTTGACGGCCCCGGTCTGCAACACATTCTGCCCGTCGAAATGCGAGCGGTCGCGATAGGGCGTCCCCACCGCGTGTACAATCGTCGCCTGGCCACCCTGGTAGAAGCGGCGCAGATTGGGCATCGCCGGATTGAGCGCGAACATCGCGTCAAGCGGCAGGCCCGCCGCATCGCCGTCGCGGCCGAGGGCGTCCTCGCTGCGCAAGCGATGCCAATCCGGGTCGCCGACCGGCGCCACCGCGGCGAGCCCGTCGAGGGCGCCACGCAATACGATTGCGAGAAAGCGAGGATCGCGGCCGTCAGCCCGTGCCAAGCCCGGCAACTGTGACGAGGCGAACAGCACACCGGAACCCAGCAGCAGCGAGCGGCGTGTCGGAACGGGGAAGTTTGCCGGCATCGGATCACCTCCGCAGAAATTCGGGAGACATCAGCGCCAGTGTGAGCGCCTGAGGCCGGCTCTCAGCGCGCGCGATTGCCTGCCGCGTCGCCGCCGAGGCGAGCGGGCCGAGCCCCGCATCGATGACCGCGGCAGCGCCGACATCAGGGCCGAGGCGCTGGGCAAAGGCGTTCGCGACCTCAAGGCGTTCAGAGACGCCGTCGAGCCAGGCGGGGTTATCGTCGGGGAAACCCTTCGGCGCCGGCGGCCGCCACAGCGGTTCGCCGAGCAGCGCCTCGGCGCCGACGACGCGGCGGATATCGCCCGGCTGCCCGGTCGCGCGCAACGCTGCGACCAGCCACTCGCCGGGGCGCTTGACCTTTTGCTGCTGCGACAGCCAGGCTTCGGGCGCGGCGATCAACGCCCTCGCGACTTCCTTGAGATCACCATCGGTGTCGCGAAACCGCTGCGCCAGCCTGGCGACCAGAGATGCCGGCGGCTCGTCAGCGACGAAATGAACCGCCAGCTTCGTCGCGATGTGTGTCGCCGTTGCCGGTTGTTTGGCAAGATCCGCAAGCACCGCCCTTCCCTGCGCGAGGCCATTTTCGGAATAGGTCTTGCCGAGGACCATCTCCGCACCCGGCTCGTGCAGGCGGGGGTTGAACAGGAAACGGCCGCCGATATCGGGGTCGGTGACCGGCGACCGCAGGCCCCAGCCGGTCATCACTTTGGCGAAGCTGGTCACGTCGGCCTGGGTGTAGCCGGTGCGCACGCCGACCGTGTGCAGTTCGAGAATTTCGCGCGCGAAATTCTCGTTGAGGCCCTTGTCGCGATTGATGCCGGCGACCGAATCCGGACCGATCGACAGATTTTCGTTGAGATAGATCAGCATCGCCGGATGGCTTTCGACGGCGAGCAGCATGTCGACGAACCGGCCCAGCACATGGGGACGGATCGCTTCGCGCTCATAGCCGCCGGCCATGACCGAAGTGTCGAGGCTGACGCAGAAGTGGTTCGACCAGAACCACACCAGCCGCTCGACAAAGCCGATCTCGGCGTCGCGGGCGGCATCGATCCGCGCCTTGGCTTCGGAGAGAAAGATGCGCCGCGGCAGCGGCGCCGTGCGCAGCGGGCCGGGCGTAGCGACGGTTTGCGCCGCCATCACGTCCTGCATGGCCGCATTTCCGGCGTGCGTCCGCACCAGCTTCGCCTCGGCGCGCTTGGCGGCGTTGAATTCGAACACAGCGCGAAATTCGGCATCGGAACTCGGCAGCTCGGTGCCGAGGAGCCGGCCGGCATTCGGCCGGTCGAGTTCGGCCAAGAGCGCGTCCTGTGGGTCGGCCGCAATCGCTGCAATCGTTCCGGCGCGCGGGCCGAAGCCGAACCGATGCAATGCCAGCGCCGCTTTTTCTGGGTCCTGCGCCATCGCCGCCGCCTTCTCAGCCCATATCGATGATTATGCGGTTGCGGACGGGCCGAATATCCCCGGCTCACCGAGGGCGAGCGGCACGAAGAGCAATAGTATGCCGCCGCGTTCGACACCCCCAAAAAATATCGCGGTTCTTTTCTCTCCCGAGCGCGGGGAAAGGCTATGTCCTGAAATTGGGTCGATCTGACCCGTTAAGCCACGGGCATCCGAACGGCCGCAATCGGCACCGAAGGCCAACGGCAAACTCCGGCCGCTGGGCATCTCGACGGTGCGGGATCGGGTCTGCATGACGGCAGCGATGCTGGCGCTGGAGCCGATCCCCGGGTCCGGCCTACGGCCGGCCCGAGGACAGGCTTCGAAGCCGACCTTCGCCCGAAATCTACGCCTACCGCGCCGGGCGCAACGCCCGCAAGGACGAATACCCAGCCGCCGGCGTCGGTTTCAATCAAAATGTCATCGACCGGCGCCTCGGTTTCGAACCGAAGCGACCGGGCTCGAACATCGCCTAATTCCAAACGGGGGCTCAACCGCTGCTCGGCAATGAGATGAACGGCGAATAGGGCTCCGACCTCGGCCTGAAAGGTCACACCGCCGGCGGTGGCGTTACCGCCGCCGGTTGCAAGCAGCTGTTCCGATGCGGGTTTGGAAGGATCGCTCATCAGTCGGTCACCTCAGCCGCCCCTCGTTCTTGCATAGCCCCCCATCAGGGACCGCACGCGATCATCGGGCGCGAAGGTCGGATAAGAGCGCGGTGGCCGCCTTAAGGTCGGCCGATTCGAACCCCTCGGTGAACCGTTTGTAGACCGGCTGGAGGAGCGCCGCCGCAGCGGCTGAATGGCCCTGATCGCGCAATAGCCGCGCTAGGCTCGTGACAGCACGCAGCTCCCACGACAGGGCGCCCTGTCGATCTGCCAAGCCAAGGGATCGGCGGAAATGGTCTTCTGCATCCGTCGTTCTCCCTAGACAAAACAAGACCTCGCCTTTGATGCGCAGCGCTTCAGGCAGCCACCAGAACGCATTGCTATGTTCGGCGCGCCGTAGGGCCTCGTCCGCTGCGGCAAGCCCCTCATCAGGCCTACCGGCGGCCGCCAGAATCTCGGCCAAACTGCTTAAAAATGCTGTGTAGTGGCCTTCCGATTGGGCTTGGCGCAATCCGTCGAGACCAGCGCGAAGCAGCCGTTCCGCGCCCACGGCATCGCCGCGTCTGGCAGACAGCTGAGCTTCAAAGCCGAGACTGTAAGCGTAGTAACTGCTCAAGCTATACTTCTCGCTATGATCTTTGAGCAGAGCCGTCGAACGTTCAGCGGTCACCATATCCCCGAGCCAGAGCGAAACCACGCACCCACACCAGGTCAGCGCAAGGCATAGCGAGAGAGGAGATCCCCCGACCTCGGCATCGGCCAGAACCTCCCGCACAGTTTGAGCCGATTGGTCAGGCAGGCCTTGCGCCCAAAGAGTGAGCGCTCCAGTCCCCCGAGCCAATATGAAACTGTCCCTCCCCAGACGCACGATATGGGCTAGGAACCAAGTCCTGGTCACGCAGCGGCGCCAGGTCGATCAGCCAGACACCATGTTCGTAGGCGGATACCAGTTCCTCGGCGACGGCGAGAGCGACCGTCGTTTTACCGATTCCCCCTGGTCCTACAATTGTCACCAGCCGCTCGTGCGACAAGCGCGAGGCGAGCACCGGCACGATGTCATCGCGGCAGATCATCCGAGTAACCGCAAGCGGCAGGTTATGCGACCCCGTCGCGACGATTGTGGGCGAGGGCGTACCGCGCGGCTCTGTTTCGCGGCTGACCGGAGCAACAAAATTATAGCCGCACCCGGGCACATTGACGATGTATCGACCGGTGCCGCCATCGCCCAACGCCCGCCGCAACGCGCTGATCTGCAGCTTGAGGTTGCCCTCCTCGACCACCGTTGGCCAGGCACGGGCGATCAACTCTTCTTTTGAAACCACCTCGCCGGCACGTTCGATCAGGACCCCAAGAATATCGAATGCACGGCTGCCGAGCCGGACCGGCTGCTCGCCCTCCAACAGCAGCCGCTGGCTCGGACGCATACGGAACGAGCCGAGCGAGATCGCGCGTTCATCCATAGCCAGCCATGTCGTCCTAACATAAATTTACCAAACTTAACCTTGCGAACCGTACGGTCTCGGCTGACGCGTGTCAGGCCGACGCGGTGACGATCGCCCCCGATGTCGCCGGCTTTATCGACGAGGTGCCGGTCAA
>DATLTH010000287.1:0-6820 GCA_035533695.1 Allostellaceae bacterium
ATGCTGGTGTTCCGACAATTGTTCGATCCGCAATCCTCGACCTACACCTATCTCTTGGGCGAGCGCCCGAGCGGCGCGGCATTGCTGATCGATCCGGTGTTCGAGCAGGTGCGGCGCGATACGGCATTGCTCGGCGAACTCGGCCTCACCCTCACCGCGACGCTCGAAACCCATGTTCACGCCGACCATGTCACCGGCGCCTCGCTGTTGAAGCGGCGCACCGCCAGCAGGATCATGCTGTCGAAGGCAAGCGGCGCGGCCGGCGCCGACCGCTATCTGGCGCAGGACGATGTCGTCGCGTTCGGCAGCCGCCGCCTCCTGGTGCGCGCGACCCCGGGCCACACCAGCGGCTGCCTGACCTATGTGCTCGACGACCACAGCATGGCGTTCACCGGCGACTGCCTCCTCATTCGCGGCAGCGGCCGCACCGACTTCCAAGAGGGCGACCCGGCGGCGATGTACCGCTCGATCCACGAGCAGATCTTCACCCTGCCGGACGATTGCCTCTTATACCCGGCGCACGACTACCGCGGCCTCACGGTGACCAGCGTCGCCGAAGAGCGCCATTTCAACCCGCGCATCGGCGGCGAAGTCGGCATCGGCGATTTTACCGGCTATATGAAAAACCTCGGCCTGGCGCACCCCAAGCTGATGGATGTCGCGGTGCCGGCCAATCTGCGCTGCGGTCAGCCGCAGGGCGAGGCGGCGGCGGACGAAGCCGCCGCCGACCCGCTGTCTGATCCCGATTGGGCGCCGTTGCGCTACAGCTTCGCCGGCATGTGGGAAATCGAGCCGCACGGCCTCGAAGAGCACCAGGACGCGGCGCAGATCCTCGACGTTCGCGAGACCGACGAGTTCACCGGGCCGCTCGGCCACATCAAGGGCGCGGTGCTGATCCCGTTGGGCGAGCTTGCCGCTCGGGCCGGCGAACTCGAGCCCGGCCGCCCGGTCGTCGCGGTGTGCCGGGCCGGCGGCCGCTCGGCGCAGGCGACGGTCATCCTCCAGAAGGCCGGGTTCAAGGATGTCGCCAACCTGACGGGCGGCATGCTGCGCTGGCGCGCCGAGGGCCACGCCGTCGAGGGCGGCAGCGCATAGCGCCCGATTCGGCCGCAAACATTCGCCCCACGTCGGCGTCGATACCCGAGCTGCCGCCGCGCTCAAGCTCCGGTGGATTTGCCTTCTCGCGATCGCTGGATCGCGATAACGTGAACATCACTAGAACATGCGTGTCGCCGCGTGACGCGCGATAAGTTCTTGTCGCCGCTGGACGGGAGCAATGAACATGGTTTCTGAACCGGTAGCCATTGGGCTGCTCGTGCTGGCGCTCGCCAATCTGTGCTTGCTCGGCTGGGTGTTGCTGGCGATCCGCTCGCAGGGCGGCGGCAGCCTTCCGGCCAGTCTCGACGGCCGTTTCGACTCAGTCGATCGCAACGGTGAGGCGCTGCGCCGGGCTCTCATTGAGATGGATCAGGCGCTCCGCAGCGAAATCGCTTCGGGTACCCGCGACGGTCTCGTGACGGCGTTCGACAAGGTGCAGCAAGGCTCGAAAAGCCAGGCCGATGGGCTCGCCCACGTCCAAACGGCGCTGACCCAATTGGCCGAGACCGTGCAGGGCGGTTTTGCCGGTTTTTCCCAACGGCTCGGCGACGAACAGGAGCAGTTGCGCGCCAAGGTGGACGCGAAGCTTGAGGACATTCGCAGCGGCAACGAGGCAAAGCTCGAACAGATGCGGCTGACCGTCGACGAGAAGCTGCACAACACCCTGGAGCAGCGGCTCGGCGCCAGCTTTAAGCAGGTCAGCGACTCGCTCGAGCAGGTCTACAAATCAGTCGGCGAGATGCAGACACTGGCGGTCGGCGTCGGCGATTTGAAGCGGGTGTTGACCAATGTCAAGTCGCGCGGCACCTGGACCGAAATTTGGCTTGAAACGATCCTGACCGAAGTGCTGGCGCCCGACCAATACGCCCGCAATGTCGAGATCCTGCCGGGCAGCAACCAGCGCGTCGAGTTTGCGATCCGCCTGCCGGGCGACGAGATCGGGCCGGTTTGGCTGCCGATTGATGTGAAGTTCCCGAAAGAGGATTACGAGCGCCTCGCGGAGGCCGCAAACCGCGGCGACCAGGAGGAGGTCGAACGAATGGGACGTGCGATCGAGGCCCATATCCGCGCTTCGGCACGCGAAATCCGAACGAAATACATCCAGCCGCCGCACAGCACCGATTTTGCGGTGATGTTCCTGCCGACGGAGGGGCTGTTCGCCGAGGTCGTGCGACGGCCCGGCCTGGTGGATGCGCTGCAACGCGAATGCCACATCATGGTCGCCGGCCCCACGACCGTGACAACCTTGCTGACGGCGGTCCGCATGGGGTTCCGCTCGCTTGCCATCCAGAAGCGGTCGGCGGAGGTGTGGAGGGTGCTTGGCGCGGTCAAGCACGAGTTCGCAAACTTCGGCGGCTTTATCGACAAGATCAGCAGCAAACTGGGCGAAGCGCAAAAGGTCATCGACCATGACCTCGGCCGCCGCCGCCGCGCCGTGGACCGCAGCCTGCGTGCGGTCGAGGTGCTTCCCGAGGCCGAAGCGACCGCGCTCTTGGCGTATGAGAGCTTCGAGGAAGCGCCGCGCGACGCCGCCGAGTAGCGCTTACGCGACTTCCGCGGCGAGGCGCGAGAGGTGGTGGGTGGTGTCGCCGAAGCTGTGTTCGATGACCATGCAGCGGCGGAAATAGTGGCCGACGGCGTATTCCTCGGTCATGCCGATGCCGCCGTGCAACTGCACCGCGTTCTGCGACACGAAGCGGGCCGCCTGGCCGACCCCGACCTTGACCGTCGCGAGGTTGTGGGCGCGCTCGCCGGCGTCTGTCTCGTCGACCATCATCGCCGCCAGCATCGCCAGGCTGCGCCCCTGCTCCAACGCCACGTACATCTCGGTGGCGCGATGTTGCAATGCCTGGTTCTCGCCGATCTTGCGGCCGAACTGCACCCGCGTCTTCAGGTATTCGAGGGTCATCGCCTGCATCGTCTCCATCGCGCCGACCGCCTCGGCCGCGGTCGCCGCGATGCCGGCTTCGACGACGCGCTCGATGATGGCAAAGCCGCCGCCGACCGGGCCGAGCACATCGTCGGCGCCGACCTCGACCCCGCTCAGCGCGATCTCCGCCGCGCGGGTCTCGTCGCGCATCGCGTAGCCGCGGCGGGCGACCCCGTTGGCCGCGGCATCGACCAAAAACAGGGTGATCCCGCTGGCGTCGTTGCGCGCGCCGGCGGTGCGGGCGCTGACGATCAGCCGGTCGGCGCTGTCGCCATGCCCGACGACGCTCTTCGCGCCGTTGAGCACCCAGCCGCCCGCCTTCGGCGTCGCCGTCGTCAAAACGTCGGTCAGATCGTAGCGCGCCTGGCGCTCGCCATGCGCAACGGCGAGCCGCAATCTGCCCTCGGCAATCTGCGGCAGCAGCGCCCTTTGCTGCGCCGCGCTGCCGGCGTGGCGCAATGCGGTCCCGGCGAGGACGACCGTCGCCAGATACGGCTCGACGACCAAGGCCCGGCCGAACGCCTGCATGACCAGCATCACATCGACGGCGCCGCCGCCGAACCCGCCATATTCCTCGGCAAAGGGCAGGCCCAAGAGGCCCATCTCGGCATATTGCGCCCACAGCGCCGGGCTCCAGCCGTCGGGCTCCGCAAGGTGGCCCTTGCGCTTCTCGAACGTGTATTGGTCGGCCAGCAGCCGGTCGACGCTGCCCTGCAGCAGGCGCTGCTCTTCGGTGAAGTCGAAATCCATGTATCGCGGGTTCCCTAGAATTGTCTTTCCCGCGAAAGCGGGAATCCAGAGGCTGCTCGATTGCGACGGTGGCCCTGGGCCCCCGCTTTCGCGGGGGTGACGAGTGTGATCAGAGCCCCAGCACCGCCTTCGAAACGATGTTTTTCATGATCTCGTTGGTGCCGCCATAGATCGAGGCGGCCCGCAGGAACAGATAGCTGCGCGTCGCCTCGGTGGCCCAGGCCGGCCCCAGTTCGGGTTCGTTGCTGAGCGCATCGAGTTCGTCCGCCCAGTCGGGCATCGCCAGCGGCCCGCCGACATCCATCGCCAGTTCGGTCGTCGCCTGCAAGAGTTCGGTGCCCTTCAGCTTCAATACCGCGGTCAGCGGATCCTGCCGGCGCTCGCCCTCCTTCTGGGCGGAAATGACGCGCAGCTGGGTGATCTCCAAGGCCTTCGCCTCGGTTTCGAGCTGGGCGACGCGGCGACGGAACTCGGGATCCTCGGCGAGCGGCCTTCCGCCTTCGCGCATGTCGTGGGCCTGGCGCTTGGCGAAGGCGATGCGCTCCTTCGAGCGGCCGAGCTGGGCAATGCCGCTGCGCTCGTTGCCCAAGAGGAATTTGGCGACGTCCCAGCCCTTGTTCTCCTCGTAGATCCGCATCGCGACCGGCACGCGCACGTCGTCGAAGAACACTTCGTTCAGGTGATGGCTGCCGTCGATCGAGATGATCGGCCGGACCGTGATGCCCGGCGTCTTCATGTCGATCAAGAGGAACGAGATGCCTTCCTGGCGCTTGGCGGCCTGCGGGTTGGTGCGCACCAGACAAAAGCACCAATCGGCTTCGTGCGCGGTCGAGGTCCAGATTTTCTGGCCGTTGACGATGTATTCGTCGCCCTCGCGGCGGGCCGCGGTCTTCAGCGCGGCGAGGTCGGAGCCGGCGCCCGGCTCGGAGAAGCCCTGGCACCACCAGTCGTCGATATTGGCGGCACGCGGCAGGAAGCGGCTCTTCTGCTCCGGCGTGCCGAACTGGATCAGCACCGGCCCGAGCATCGTGATGTTGAACGGGTTGACGTTGGGCGCCGGCGCGGTCTGCGTCTCTTCGAGAAAGATCATGCGCTGGACCGCGCTCCAGCCCGGTCCGCCCCATTCCTTGGGCCAGCTGTAGGCGGCCCAGCCCTTCTGGTTGAGGATGCGCTGCCACGCCACGGTGTCGGCCTTTTCGGCCGACAGGCCCTGGCGCATTTTTTCGCCGATCGCGGACGGCAGATGGTCGCGGATGAAGGCGCGCACCTCGTCGCGGAACGCCAGCTCATCGACCGTGAAGCGCAGATCCATTGCACTCTCCGTCTCCTGCTCGCGGTTCCTTTAACATGGCGGCGGGCGCGCGCCCATATCAAAGCCGACATCGCGCGCAATTGGCGTTTTCGCTTGTCTCGCGTGGCGGTAGGGCGCGATGCTGCGGCGGCAAAGCGGTGCCGAGTGGTGAGGGGAGCGCCATGACCGAGCTGCCGGGGAAGGCCCTCGCGCAGGAACTGATCGCGGAGAGCACGGCGGAGAGCCGCGCGACGGCGATCGAGGACGTCGTCAAGGCGGTGCGCGCGCTGGGCCCCAACGCCGACATCACCGATCTTGCCGGCCGGCTGATCGGCCGGCTGTGGACGCTCGAGCGGATGTTCTACTACATCTATGGCGGCTGGGGTCAGGGTCTCGAGATGAACGACTTCCCGCCCTCGGTCAAATACCTGTTTTCGAAGCAGATCGTCGACGAGTCGACGCACGAGATGCTGTACATGGACGCGCTGCTGCGGCACGGCGTGGTCGCGACGCAGAAAGCGGCGTTCCAGCATCCCTGCGGCGTCTTCGCGATCGACTCGGCGATCGCGCTCTACGTTTTCTCGTTGCGCAACCTGGCGACCTATCCGCACCCGATCCGCATTGCCGCGCTCAATCTCGGCCCCAAGATCGTCGAATTCGCCTGGATGGAGGCGTTGGCCGAGGCGATCGCCGAACCCGAGCTGAAGCGCACCTTCGCCAGCCAGGCCGTCGAGAACCGCAGCCACATCAATATGGGGCGGCGGATCGTCGAGGAATTCGTCGCGAAGCCGGTCGAGATGGAATTGTGCCGCTGGGCCTGCCGCACCGCCCGCCAGGATTACCGCCGCTGTCTGCATGAGATCGGCGATTTCGTATTGCAGCGCGAGACCCCGCCGCCGCCCGTCGCGCGGGTGCGGGTGACGGACTAACGGAGAGCGCGATGTCGTTGAAAGTTGACCACGAGCGCTGCACCGAATGCCGCATGTGCTACATCGTCTGCCGCGAACTCGACATCAACGCCGTCTACGTCGCGACGGAGCCGCTGCACCGCATCGAGATCGACCTCGATGCCTGTACCTATCCGGGCTGCACCGCCTGCCTGATGTATTGCCCGGCCGAAGGCTCGATCGTCGAAGCGGCGACCGGCCGCTCGATGGTGCCGCCGCCGCCCGAGGCATGGCAAGAGGAGGCGCCATGACGACGTAGCGCGCTGTCGCCCCACAAACGGAAGTACAGAATAACAAGAAATCCGGGGCCGCCGTCGCGGCGATTCTCGGAACGACAATTAAACGATCGAACACCCAGGCTCACCATAGGAGGACATTATGAAGCGTCTGACGCGTCGCACGATTCTGGCGGCCGCCCCGGCCGCATTGGCTTTCGGCGGCCCGCTATTGGCGCCGCTCCCAGGCCGCGCCGCCAACAAATACGGCCCCGGGGTCACCGACAGCGAAATCAAGATCGGCAACACCAGCCCCTACAGCGGCCCGCTGTCCAACGCCAGCCCCATTCCGTTGTCGCAGGCCGCGTACTTCAAGATGGTCAACGACCAGGGCGGCGTGAACGGGCGCAAGCTGACCTTCATCTCCTATGACGACGGCTACCTGCCGCCCAAGACCGTCGAGATGACGCGCAAGCTGGTCGAGAGCGACAACGTCCTCTTCATTGACGGCTCCATCGGAACGCCGACCAACAGCGCGGTCTGGCACTACCTGAACGAGAAGAAGGTGCCGCAATTGTTTCCCGGCACC
>DATLTH010000288.1:0-5722 GCA_035533695.1 Allostellaceae bacterium
TTCGCTACCGTGATCTGCTGCTGATGCGGATCGAGTTCGCCGACCTTGTCTGGCCCGATATTCATAACCTGTTCACTGAACTGCTGACCGATCCGCGGCAGTTCATGGCACGGTCGCGGGTATTCGAGCTGTTCCGTTACGACCGCTGCCTCGACATCACACCGGCGAACCTCGAGGCGACCCGCCGGTGGACCAAATTCACCACCTGCCTGACCAGGTACGAGGCCGGTGCCGCCTGGAGCCGGGTCGGCCTCGCCGGGGTGCGCGACTTCGTCGACCTCGGCGGCAACACCGGCGAGTTCGCGCTGCAGGCCTGCCGCCGCAATCCCGCGCTGCGGGCGGTCGTCGTCGATCTGCCGGTTGTCTGCGAGATCGGCCGCCGTCACGTTGCCGAAATGCCCGACGACGAGGCGCAGCGCATCGCCTTCTTCGCGAGCGACCTGCGCGAGGGAGCCTTGCCCGCTCCCGCCGATCTGGTCGCGTTCAAATCGGTCTTGCACGACTGGCCGGATGACGACGCCCGACGATTGCTGGCCCGTGCGGGCCGGATCGTCCGACCGGGCGGCAGGCTGCTGATCTTCGAGCGCGCGGCAATCGACTTCCGCGGCCGCCGCATTCCTTACGCGCTGGCGCCGGAACTGGCGTTCCTGCATTCCCTGCGGCCGGCCGATCTCTATCTCGCGACGCTGGGCGAACTCGGCTTTGTGGCGATCGAGCACCGCCAGCTTGCTTTGGAAATGGACTATCATCTGATCACCGCGCGGCGGCCCGCGTAACCCCGCGCGACGCGTGGCGCAAGGAGGAGCAATGCGGGCAGCCGACTCCCGGTCACGGCAGCTGAAAAGCGTCGTCATCGTCGGCGGCGGCACCGCCGGCTGGATGGCGGCGGTGTATCTCAACCGCTTCATGCGGCGCCTGAACTGCCGGATCGTGCTCGTCGAGTCCCCGGCGCTCGGCACGATCGGGGTCGGCGAGGCGACCATTCCGACCCTCGTCGAGTTCATCCGCTCGCTCCGGCTCGACGAGGGCGAGTTCATGCGGCGCTGCTCGGCGACCTACAAGCTCGGCATCAAATTCGACGGCTGGACGGGCGAGAATTCCGCCTACTGGCACACCTTCGGGCTGTGCGGCTCTCAGATCAACGGCCTCGACCTGTTCCACTACTGGCTGAAGCGGCGGATCGAGACGGGCAGCAGGCTCGCCTACGCCGATTATTCGCTGCAGGCCGGTCTCGCCGAGCAGGAAAAGGCGCCGCGGCCCTGGCGCGGCCCGTCGCGGATCATCGACGCCGGCACCTATGCCTATCATCTCGACGCGGCGGCGCTCGCCGCCTACCTCCGCGAGATTGCGACCGGCGAGGGGGTGACGCACCTGTTTGGCGAAGTGCAGAATGTCGCGCTCGACGAGCGCGGCCACATCGTCAGCCTCGACATCGGCGGCGAGCGCACGCTGGAAGGCGACCTGTTCATCGACGCGACCGGCTTTGCCGGCCGCCTGATCGAAGCGGCGGTCGGCTCGGCATGGATCGACTGGTCGGATGTGTTGCTGTGCGACCGCGCCGTGGCGATGCCGCTGCCGCGCGGCGACCGCTACCCGCCCTTTACCCTGTCGCAGGCGATGCCGGCCGGCTGGATGTGGCGGATCCCGCTGAGCAGCCGGCTCGGCAGCGGCTATGTGTTTTCGAGCGCGCATCTGTCGACCGACGCCGCGATCAGCGCGTTGATCGCGAAATCCGGGCTGCGCGAGCGGGCGGCCGACCCGCGAGTGCTGAAGATGAGGATCGGCCGGCGCGCCGAGTTCTGGGCCGGCAACTGCGTCGCAGTCGGCCTCGCCTCCGGTTTTGTCGAGCCGCTCGAATCGACCGGCATCCACCTCATTCAGCGTGCGTTGACGCTGCTGATCAACTATCTGCCCGACCGGGATTTCGACCCGGCGCTGCGCCGCGCCTACAACAGCCAGATGGCTGCCGTTTACGACGAGGTGCGCGACTTCATCGCGCTGCATTATCTCCTCGCGACCCGCGACGAGCCCTTCTGGCAGGACGCGCGCAACGTGAAGCTGCCGGATACGCTGCAGGAGCGGATTGCGCTCTACGACGAGACCGGCCGGATCGAGAGCCGCACCCGGCAGCTGTTCACCGAAGCCAGTTATTTCTACATCTTCGCCGGCAGCGGCCGCCTCCCGCGCCGGTCGATCGTCGAGGCCGAGATCGCCAATCCCGGCGAGGTGTGGCAGCTGCTCGACCGGATCAGGGCCGAAAACCGCGAATTCGTCGCCCGCATGCCCGACCACAAGGCGTATCTGGCGCAATTGCACGGTGAGCGGTGATGCCGGCCGAGGACCTGGTCAGTCGGGTGGCGGAGCTCGGCGCGCCCTTTGGGCTCGAGCGGTCGGTCAAGATCGCCGAGGGCGAACTGGTCGACGACCGCTGCCTGCTCAGCGTCCACCGTGCCGCGTTCGGCAGCGACCCGCTCGCTCGTCTGGCCGAGATGGCCACCGCGCTCGACATGCCGACGAGCGCCATGGACCGGATCGCCGCCGCGCTCGACGGCGCCGACATCGTGCATTTCGGCCACGAAGGCGGGGCCGGCTGCGAGGTGCGCAAGCTCTACTTCGAGTATGCCACGCGGACACGGCGGGCGATGGCGGCGGGAGGCCGCGACCGCGTTCTGGTGCATCTCGCCTACAAATGGGTGCGCGGACAAAGCGACCGGGTGGCGGTGACGCGGTACAGCTGGGTCCCGTGCGCGACGCGCGCGGATGTCGAAAGCCAGCTGCTGTCTCTGTTGCCGGCTCAGGTGGCGCCGCGCGCGCTGCGCTCGGCGCTGCATCTGCTGGCGCGTGTCGCGCCACTGGCCGAGCGCGGCCGGCTGCTGATGATGGAGGTCGAAGAGGCCGGCAACCTGCGGCGATCCTGCGATCTCAACATCTATGACGCCGCGTTGCGCGTGGGCGGGATCTTTGATCTGATCGAGACGACGACGCGCGAATTCGGCGTGCCGCCGGCGCGCGCGGCTGCGGTGTTCGGGTGCGCCCGAGGCAAGACGCTGGGCCATCTGTCGGCCGGGATCGGCCGGGACGGTGAGGAATTCGTGACCATCTACTACGGGGTCGAAGCGCATTGACGCACGCGCCATGAACGCACCGCCTATGGCGCTCGAGCGGACGGCACCGGGCGACCGCTATGCCGATTACTGCCTGTGGGACTACCAACCGGCCGCGCCGCCGCTCGGCAAGCTGCGCTCGGCCAATCTGTTGTGGCGGGCGATCGAAGCGTCCGGCGGCGGGCCTCATCTCAAGGCCGCCTGCCTGGCATTGCGCGCAGCGCTGGGGCCGTTCCGCACGGTGTTCGGCGTCAAGCAGCGCGACGGCCGGCTCAGCTTCGAATTCTATTTCTACGACTACGCGCGTCTCGAACGGCAGGTATCGGTTTCGCGGGTACTTCAGATTCTGGCGCCGCAGGTGCGTTGTCTGCTGACGCCGCTGGAGCGGCGTCCCTACTTCATGTTCTCGCTCGACGTTGATGAGGAGATCGCCAGCGGCCGGCGGCCGCTCGAAATCATCAATCTTTATATCGGCAACCCGGGCAGCAGCGTTTCGTCCGGCATTTGTTATGAGCAGTCGGCGACCGGGCTGCGTCTTGCCAATTTCTATTTCTTCTTCGATGCCCAGAAGGGGATGAACGAGATCCTCGCCAAGGTCGGCTGCTCGGCGCATCATGACCTGGGCGATCTGCCGCTCCGGCCCGTGCTGCGCCCGGAACTGCTGAATTGCCGTGTCATCGTGGTGGCCAACAAGAAAGCCAATGACGGCATTTATTTCTCGCGGATTGCGGTCGATCCGCTGCTCGGCTTTCTTGAACAGGAGAGGTTTCCGGCCGATCTCGTCGGCTTTGTACGGCGCTATCGCAGCGAACTCGACCACATGTTATACGATGTCGGTCTCGATTACGTCTGCGAGGCCGGGCGGGTGACGGTCACCAAGAGTGCATTCTACGGGCTGCTCTGAGCACCCGGGGGCGCTGCGGTCACCATCAGAGGTGGCGATGACAGGGACAATGTCGATGCAAGAGCGAACCGGGGCGCCCCGGTCAGCGCCCCGGTCGGCGCCCCCGTCAGCGCCTCTGCAGCGGTTCGACAATCGCGACTACGTGTCGATGACGATGGAGTTCCGCTGCAATCTGCGCTGCGTGCACTGCATGATCGAGGGCACGATGGACCGGCTGGCGCCCGAGCCGGCGGCGCGGTTCGCGGCGCTGCTGGCGGAGAACGCGGCGCATCGGCGCTGGAAGGGGCTGATCCTGACCGGTTCGGAAATCACCCTGCGCCGCGATCTGCCGGAACTGGCGAAGCAGGCGCGGGCCGCCGGCTTCGCGCATGTCCGCATCCAGACCCACGGCATGCACCTCGCCGACCCCGCCTATAGCGACGCGCTGATCGCCGCCGGCATCGACGAATATTTCGTCAGCGTTGCCGGTCCCGACGCCGGGACGCACGACGCCATCACCACCGTACCGGGTTCTTTTGCCAAGACGGTGCGCGGGCTTGAGGTGCTCGACGCGCGCGACGGCGTGACGACGATCACCAATTCCGTCGTGACCGCCCGCAGCTTCCACCTGCTGCCGCAGATCGTCGACCGGCTCGCCCACCTGCGCAACCTCGCGCAGATGGAGTTCTGGGTCTACTGGCCGATGAGCGAAAGCGACGACAAGGACCTGGTCGCCTCGCACGCCGAGATTGCCCCCTACCTGCGGGAGGCGATCGCCCGCGCCAGGGCGTTGGGCCGCGGCGTCGAGGTCAAGAATTTTCCGCAATGTCTGCTCGGAGCGGACGCGGCGGCGCTCGTCAACACCCAGCCGCAACTCTTCACCGACCCGGCGTTCTGGCCGGAATTCATGCGCAACGGCTTCTACCAGTGCGTCTATCGCGACCGCTGCGCCTCGACCGAGTGCCTCGGTCTCAGCACCGCGTACATCGCGAAATTCGGCTACGACGAGCGCATTCTGCGACCGATCGCACCGAACGCCGCCGGCGTTTGATCAGCGGCCGGCGCGGCCGCTGATCAGCGCGCGCGGCGACGCCCTACCCGTCGAGCCACGCCCGGACTGCGGCGCCGCCGAATTGGCGCAACGTCGCCAGCCATGACGACCCATCCGGCGCCAGCAGCTCGGCCGTCACCATCGCATCGGGCAGCGCCGCCTGTTGCTGCTCGGGCGGCGTGCCGGCCTTCACCGGGCCGTTGCCGTCAAGCAGGATCGTCAGCGGCTCCGGCTCCGGCGCCACCAGCGCCCCGGCGAGCTCGTCGTAGAGCCAGATCGGGTTGTTCTGGTCGGGCGGCGCGTCGGGGTGCGTCGTCCTGACGACGATCTCGCTGTCGCGAATGGCGCGGATCACGCCGCCTAAGGAAACGAGATTGTCCGCGTTGAGGCCGCCGAAGCCGCTGCCGGCATCGGCGGTGGCGTTGTTGCTGTCGGCCTTGCGCCCGGCGCCGGCGCCGGTCAGCAGCAGCGCGGCAATGTCGTCGGATGCCGCTGGCGGATCGAGCGGGCCGACCGCCAGGCTCACCATCTGCAATGCCGGCCCCGCACCGAGCGTCGCGGGCGGCGGTGGGACGAGCCACGTCACGCCGGTTAGCGCGTCCTCCGGGATCGCCACCGTCACCGACATGCGTCCGGGGCGGTCCGGAGCCGCAGCGATCGTCGGCGCACCGGTCACCCCAGAGG
>DATLTH010000289.1:0-2369 GCA_035533695.1 Allostellaceae bacterium
GGCACATGCGTCGTCGTCTGGTATTGGGCGATCACGCGTTTGAAGCGGTTCATCGCTGCCAGGTACTCGCCGCGCTTCAGGTAATACCGGCCGATCTCCATCTCCTTTCCCGCCAGGTGGTCGCGCGTAAAGTCAAGTTTCAGCTTGGCGTCGCGCGCGTATTTGCTGTCGGGAAAGCGGTGAACGACATCTTCGAGCGACTTGAGGGCCAACTGGGTCAGCTTCTGGTCGCGGCCGACATCGACAATTTGCATGTAATAGCATATCGCCTTTATATAATAGGCGTAGGCAACGTCGTGGTTTCCTGGATGCAATTGGATGAAACGATCGGCTGCAATCACCGCATCATCGTATTTTCCGTCTTGAAAAAGCGCGTATACCTCCATCAACTGGCTCTTGGTGGCCCATACCGAATAAGGATGCTGACTCTCCACCTGATCGAACGTCTTGGCAGCTTCGGCGTAGTCTTCCTCGGTCAGCGCATCCATCGCCTTGTTGTAAAGATCGTCGACCGGCTTTTCGATATAGACCGTATTCTTCGAATCGCTGCACGCGGTCAGCGCCAGCAGTACCCCGGCCATGGCCAGAGCCGGCGGAAAGAACAACAAACGCATTGGCGCGCGAACTCCCGACCACAATTTCCCGATGCGCTTATAGCACGGATAGCCCGAGCGGCGAGACGCTGCCGGCGGCAGGCCGCCAGCGCGCCGCCACGGTGGGTCGCCGCGGCGGGCCGGTCAGGCGCGCGCGACGCGGGCGGCGGGCTCGCCAGCGATGGTGCCGAGATCGGCCGCTTCGATCATCGTCGTCTCGCACCACGCATCGCGATCGGCAAACAGTGCGGCCAGCAGCCGCCGGGTCAGCGCATGGCCCGAGCGCGTTCCGCTGAAATGCCCGATGATCGGGCCGCCGGCGAGGTAGAGATCGCCCAGAGCATCGACCAGCTTGTGGCGGACAAACTCGTCGGCAAAGCGCAGCCCGCCGTCGTTCAGCACGCGGCTGCCGCTGATCACGACGGCATTGTCGAGCGAGCCGCCGCGGGCCAGCCCCGCCGCCTTGAGGCGCGGCCAATCGTCGAGCAGGCCAAAAGTGCGCGCCGGGGCGAGTTCGGCCTCGAACGTGCCGGGCTCGAAGGTCAGCGTGATGTCCTGCCGGCGGATCAGCGGGTTGTCGAAATCGATCTCGAAACTCATCGAGAACCCGTGCTCGGGCATCAAGGCCGCGGATGCGCCGTCCTCGCTGACGCAGACCGGCTTGAGAACCTTGAAGGCACGGCGGGGCGCGTCCTGCCGGACCGTGCCGGCGCGCTCGATCATCATCACGAACGGCGCCGCGCTGCCATCCATGATCGGCACCTCGGGACCATCGACCTCAACCACCGCATTGTCGATCCGGCAGCCGGCGAGCGCCGCCATCAAGTGCTCGATCGTGCCGATCTGGACACCCTCGCCATTCGACAGCACTGTCGACAACGCCGACTGAACCGTGCTCTTCCAGCCGGCGCGGACCGCGACGCCGGCGTCGGATCGCCGGAACACGATGCCGCTGTTCGGCGGCGCGGGGTACAGGGTCAGCGCGACCGGCTGGCCGCAATGCAGCCCGATGCCGCGACACGCGGCAGGGCCCCCCAACGTCCGCTGCGGTATGATCTCCATGTCTCCCAACATGCAACAACGCTCACCAATGATACGAACCCGGTGCAAAACCTATCGCCGGCGGCAGGCTGTCACAAATCAAACATTGTTGCCAATTGTTGCATCACGACAATGCCGCAGCTACTAGATATAGGCGCCCCTCCCGGCCCGTCCCGTCCTCAATTTGCCTGGCGGCGCAGAAAGGCCGGGATATCGAGCAGGTCATCTTCCTTGCTGGCATCGGGGCGCTCATCGGGTTCGAGCGGCGCAAGGCGCGGCTGGGCCGGCCGGGCCGGCGCCGCGGGCGGGCGCGGCGCGACGGGGGCCGGCGCTACGGGTCGGGCGCGGCCGACCCCGGTAACCCGCTCGATCAGGCTCGGTACCCGCCCTTTAGGCCGCGGCTGCGCTTCGCGGGACGCGCTCGGCGCTCCCGGTTGCGGCCCGGCGGACTGGGCAATCGGCACCGGGCGGGCGGGACCGGCATCGACCGGCCGCGGCGCGATGAAGGCGCCGCCGCGCAATGCCGCGTCTTCGGCCGCCGCAGCAGCGGCGGGCGCCGGCTCGGCCGGGCCGTCAGTGCGCGCTTCGGCGCGCAACGGCGGCGCGGTCCGGGCATCGGCCGGCGCCGCCGGCGCACTCGCGGCATTCTGCGTCAGGATCGGCTGCGTATAGCCGGAGCCCGATTCGCGCAAGCCAGGCTCGCTGTCAGCGCTGCGCGCGCCCGGCGCCGGGCGC
>DATLTH010000290.1:0-3004 GCA_035533695.1 Allostellaceae bacterium
AACCTGCAGATCTATCGCGGCCAGGCCGGCGGCAACGCCTTCTCGCTGGTCGCCGACCTCGCCCGCTGAGGCGAGCGCCGCCCGGCTACGCCCGCTTTTTAGCTTCGCGCGCGGCGATCGCAGCCTCGCGTTCCAGCAACAATTTGGCGCGCTCGACGACCGGCACGTCGATCATCCTGCCATCGACCGTGACGGCGCCCACCCCCTCGGCGAGCCCCTTGTCGTAGGCGGCAACGACGCGGCCGGCGTGCTCGACCTCGGCGGCATTCGGGCGGAATTCCTCGTTGAGGATCGGCACTTGGCTCGGATGGATCACCGAGGCGCCGATAAAGCCGAAGCGGCGCGAGCGGCGGATTGTCTGGCGGAACGCGTCGAGATCGTGGAACTCGGCGATCGAGCCGATAAACCCCATCGGCATGATGCCGGCGGCGCGGGCGGCGAACACGGCCATCTGTTTCGGCATCGACAATGCCTCCGCCTCGGGCAAGATCCCGGCCGAGGTGGCGAAATCCTCGGCGCCGAGGTTGAGGGCGCAGAGCCGCGGATGGGCGCGGGCGATCTCGGCGATGCGGAAGAACGCGTCGGCGGTCTCGACCATCGCGATGAGGCGCGTCGTGCCCGGCTTCATGCCGCGCTCGGTCTCGACCTCGTCGACGACTTCGGCAAGCAGCCGGACATGCTGGGCGCTGTCGGTCTTGGGCAGCGCCAACGCCAGCACGCCCGGCCCGACCGCCGCCTCGATGTCGCGGATCGCCATGCGCAGCGGGCGGTTGATACGGACGACAACATCGGCGCCGCCCTGCGAGACGACCCGCGCCGCCTCGGGCACCAGCGTGCGGGCGCGCTCTTTCTCGGAGGCTGCGACACTATCCTCGAGATCGAGGATGATCGCGTCGGCGCCGCGCCGCGCCGCGCCATCGACAAAGCGCTGCGCCGTCACCGGAACAAACAGCATCGAACGCCACACCGGCAGGTCTTTTGTCTCCATTGGCTCCTCTCACGGAAAAGGCCCCTCACCCTCCCACCGCTTCGCGGCGGGGCGAGGAATTCGAAGGTGCACCGATCACTCCCTCGCCCCGCCTGCGGGGAGAGGGTCGGGGTGAGGGGCAAGCCCGATCACGCCGTCGCGCGCCAGGGCGTCGAGCGTCGGCCGGTCGATGCCGAACTGCGCCAAAATCTCGGCCGTGTGCTCGCCAAGGCTGGGCGCCGGCCGGCGCAGGTGACCCGGCGTGTCGGACAGGCGCGGGATGATGTTGTGCATCGCGAGGCGGCCGGTCTGTGCGTCGGGCATATCGACGACGATCTCGCGCTCCTGCACATGCGGGTCGGCGAGGAACTGGTCGATGTCGTAGACCGGCGCGGCGGTGACTTCGGCCGCGGCAAACGCCTGCATATTCTCGTCGAGTGTGCGCGCCGCGATGAATTCGACGATCGGCGCCTCGCATTCCGCGGCGTTACGCACCCGGTCGGTGTTGGTACGAAAGCGCGGGTCGGTAATCATGTCGGCGCGGCCGATCGCGCGGAAGAGGCGCTCCGACATCGCCTGGATCGACGCCGAGATGCCGATGTAGCGGCCGTCGCTGGTGCGGAACACATTGCGCGGGCTGGTCGTCTCCGAGCGGCTGCCGGTGCGCGGGCGGATCGCGCCGGTCAATCCATAGATCGGCGCCTCGGTGGCGATGAACGAGAACAGCGGATCGAGGAGGGGAAGATCGATGACCTGCCCCAGGCCGCCCTCGACCTCGACCCGGCGCAACGCGACCATCACCGCGAAGGCGCCATAGAGCCCGGCGACCATGTCGGCGAGCGCGGTCGGCGGCAAGACCGGCTCGCGGTCGGCAAAGCCGGTGCGCGCGGCATAGCCCGACATGCTTTCGACCAGGGTCCCAAAGCCGGGCCGGTCGCGATAGGGACCGTCCTGCCCCCAGCCCGAGACGCGCACGATGACGAGGCGGGGGTTGCGTTCGTGCAATACAGCCGGCCCGAGCCCGATTTTTTCGAGCGTCCCCGGGCGGAAATTCTCGATCAGCACCTCGCTCGACGCGGCGAGGTCGAGCAGCAAGTCGCGCCCCCTCGCCTCGCGCAAGCTGAGCGCGACGCTCTTCTTGTTGCGGGCATAGAGCTTCCAATGGACGCTGACCCCTTGCGTCTGCCAGGCGCGCAGCGGGTCGCCTTTCTGCGGGTCCTCGATCTTCAGCACTTCGGCGCCGAAATCGGCGAGTTGCGAGGAGACCGCATTGCCGGCGACCAGCCGCGACAAATCGACCACCCGCACCCCGTCGAGCGGGCAAGCGGCCTGCGGGGCGAAGGATTTTGCGGGCAGGCTCATCGCCGGGGCGGCTCCTCATGTCGGGGCTGCGCACCTTAGCCGGAGGCACCAGCGAAGGGAACCGGGCGAACTAGATCGTCGGCGAGCGCCGAGATGCGTCGGACCGCGCGCGCCGCCGTGGGGCCGGGCCGTCGGAGCCTTCCGTGCCACCACGCCGCGCCCACGCGAGTTCATGCCGGTGCAGCACCTGTTCGACCGCGGCGAGAGCATCGCGCGCCGCGGTGATCTGACCATCGATTTCCGCGACCGAGCGCGCGAGCTTGGCATAGCGCGCGACCAGCGGGGCGGCCGTGCCGGCCTCCGCGGCCTCCCGCCGCACCCCCTCGGTGTCGGCGCGCAACCGCTCGCCGAGACGTTCGAGTTCGGCGACGTAGCGGCGCCGTTCCTCGCATTCGCGGCGGCACCGGCGCATCAGGGTTTCGAGCACACTCATTCCGCAGCTCCGCGCGGTGCGAGGCGCCGGTCACATGCCCGGCCGATGCCCACGCACGCCGCCTCGCCCGAGGCGGCGCGTATCCATGTTGCCGCGGTAGCGCTAAAATGAGGTTAACATGCGCGGCGCAGGCGTGCCCGCCCGCGCCCCGCGATAAACATTTGTTAACCGCTTTCGCTTAACACTGATTAACGACGATGATGGGCCCACGGGCTCGCCGGTCGCGGAGGTCTGAGGATGCG
>DATLTH010000291.1:0-3763 GCA_035533695.1 Allostellaceae bacterium
CGGCTTGCCGTCCTTCGCCACGGTGATTTTGCCCTTGTCGGCAAGCTTTCCCTCGCCGCTGAACACCGTTACCTTGTTTTTGCGCAGCAGAAACGCGACGCCGTTCGACAATTGCTTGGCGACCGCGCGTGAACGGGCGACGACCTTGCCGGCGTCAAAGCCGACATCATTCGCCGACAAGCCAAATTGGTCGAGGTGGTGGAGCAGGTGATAAATCTCGGCGGTGCGCAGCAGCGCCTTGGTCGGGATGCACCCCCAGTTGAGGCAGATGCCGCCCAGATGCTCGCGCTCGACCACGGCCGTCTTCATGCCGAGCTGCGCCGCCCGGATAGCCGCGACATACCCGCCCGGCCCGCCGCCGACGACAACAAGATCGAATGAGGTTTCGGCCATTCCGATGCCCCCACTCACAGCAGCATCGTCAGCGGGTCTTCGATCAGCTTTTTGAAGGCGGCGAGGAACTCTGCGCCGACGGCGCCGTCGATGACGCGGTGGTCGCAGGAGAGGGTGCAGGTCATCACGGTCGCGACCGCGAGCTGGCCGCCCTGCACGATCGGGCGCGGTTCGCCGGCGCCGACCGCGAGGATGCAGCCCTGCGGCGGGTTGATCACGGCGGCGAAGTCGCGGATGCCGTACATGCCGAGGTTGGAAATGGAGAACGTGCCGCCCTGAAACTCTTCGAGCTTCAATTTGCCGGTGCGGGCGCGCGCCGCCAGGTCCTTCATTTCGGCGGCGATCTGCGCCAGCCCCTTCTGGTCGGCGCCCTTGACGATCGGGGTGATGAGGCCGTCGTCGAGCGCGACCGCGACCGAAATGTCGGCGCGCTCCCATAGCAGGATCGCGTCGTCGCTCCACGACGCATTGGCCGCCGGCACCTGGCGCAACGCCAATGCCGCGGCGCGGATCACGAAATCGTTGATCGAGATCTTCGCCTCGGACTTGGCATTCAGCGTCGCGCGGATCTTCAGCAGATCGTCGATCGTGCAATCGACCGACATGTAGTGATGCGGGACGGTCTGCTTTGATTCGGTGAGCCGGCGGGCGATGACCCGGCGCATCGCGCTGTGCGGCTTTTCGGTGAAGGGCGGATTGCCGGCGAGCGCCAGCATCTGCGCTTTCGCAAAGACCGGCGCGCCCGATGCCGCTCCTGTTACGCCTGATAAAACAGGGGAAACAACAGGCGCCGGCCTCCCGGCCCCGCCGAGCGCGCCGTCGACATCGGCCTTGACGATGCGGCCCTGCGGCCCGGAGCCGCGGATCGCCGCGAGGTCGAGCCCGGCATGCACCGCCATGCGCCGCGCGAGCGGGCTGGCAAACACCCGTTCGCCATTCGTCGGCGCGGGGCCGTTGACAGAAGCCCCCACCCTGCCCTCCCCCGCTTGCGGGGGAGGGTTGCTCCTCGTTCCTCCCTCCCCCGCAGGCGGGGGAGGGTTGGGGTGGGGGCTGACGGCGGGAGCGGCGGCCGGCGCGAATTTGTCGAGCGCCGAGGCGTCTTCGCCCTCTTCGAGCAAGAGCGCGATCGGCTGGTTGACCTTGATGCCCTGCGCGCCTTCGGGGACGATGATGCGGCCGAGCCGGCCCTCGTCGGCCGCCTCGTATTCCATCGTCGCCTTGTCGGTTTCGATCTCGGCGATGACGTCGCCCGAATGCACCTCGTCGCCCTCTTTCTTCACCCAGCGCGCGAGATTGCCTTCGGTCATCGTCGGCGACAGCGCCGGCATGCGAATTTCGATGGGCATGTCCCAGGTCACCAATCAGCTTGTCATTGCGAGGCGCCCGAAGGGCGATGAAGCAATCTCGATGGGATGAGCGAAATCCGAACGAGATTGCTTCGCTCCGCTCGCAATGACCGTTATCACCGATACGCCACCTTGCGAGCGGCGGCGACGATGTCTTCGACCTGCGGCGTGGCGAGGCGTTCGAGATTGGCGGCGTAGGGCAATGGCACATCCTTGCCGCTGACCCGCACGAGCGGCGCGTCGAGCCAGTCGAAGCATTCTTCCATGACGAGCGCGGCGATCTCCGAGCCGATGCCGGCGAACGGCCAGCCCTCCTCGACCGAGACGATGCGGTTGGTTTTCTTGACCGAAGCGACGACCGTTTCGACATCGAACGGCCGCAACGAGCGCAGGTCGATCACCTCGGCCGATATGCCGGCCTTGTCCAGTTCCTCGGCGGCCAGCAACGCGAGCTTCACCATGCGCGAGAAGGCGACGATCGTGACCTGATCGCCTGCGCGGGCGATGCGCGCCTTGCCGATCGGCACGAGGTATTCGGGGTCCTCCGGAACCGCGAAGCTCTCGCCGTACACCAGCTCGTGCTCGAGGAAAATGACCGGGTTGGGGTCGCGGATCGCCGATTTGAGGAGGCCCTTGAAATCGGCGCCGGTATAGGGCGCGACAACCTTCAATCCCGGCACGTGCGCATACCAGCTCGCATAGCACTGCGAATGCTGCGCGGCGACGCGGGAAGCCATGCCGTTGGGCCCGCGGAAGACGATCGGGCAGTGCATCTGACCGCCCGACATGTAGCGCGTCTTGGCCGCCGAGTTGATCAGCTGGTCCATCGCCTGCATCGCGAAGTTGAAGGTCATGAACTCGACGATCGGCCGCAATCCGCCGAACGCCGCGCCGATGCCGAGCCCGGCAAAGCCCTGCTCGGTTATGGGCGTATCGATGACCCGCCGGGGGCCGAATTCCTGCAATAATCCCTGGCTGACCTTGTAGGCGCCCTGATACTCGGCGACCTCCTCGCCGATCAGCAGCACATTGGGATCGCGCCGCATCTCCTCGGCCATCGCGTCGCGCAGGGCTTCGCGCACCGTCAGCGTCACGGTCTTGCCGGTGTATTCCTCGGGCGCCATCGCGGGGGCGGTGCGCGGCGCCGCCGGCGCCGCTGCAACCGGTTGCGGCTTCGCCACCGGCGGCGGCGCTTTTGCCGCCGCCGGCTTGACCGCCGCCGGTGTGAGCGCTGCCGTGCCGACATCCTCGCCGTTTTCCGCGATCAGCGCGATCGGCGTGTTGACCGCGACGTGATCGGTGCCCTCGGGAATGACGATCTTGGCCAGCACGCCCTCGTCCACCGCCTCGACCTCCATCGTCGCCTTGTCGGTCTCGATCTCCGCCAGCACATCGCCGGCGTGCACGGTATCGCCCTCGCTCTTGATCCAGCGCGCGATCTTGCCCTCGGTCATCGTCGGCGACAGCGCAGGCATCAGCACTTCGCTAGGCATTCCGTTCCTCGGCGTCATCGGCGGATCGACACCCGCCTGCGGCTTCTCGCGCCAGTTCTAAGCGTCGGCCAGTACGTCGGTCCATAATTCGCTGGGGTCGGGCTCCGGGCATTCCTGGGCAAACTGCGCCGCCTCGACGACCCGGTCGCGCGCCTGCCGCTCGATCCGCTTCAACTCGTTGTCGTCGACCTGGTAATCGTCGACGAGGCGCTGCCGCAGGTGGCTGATCGGATCGTGTTCGGTGCGCATCCGATCGACTTCCTCCTTGCTGCGGTATTTTGCCGGATCCGACATCGAGTGGCCGCGATAGCGGTAGGTCAGCATTTCGAGGATGATCGGCCCCTGGCCCGAGCGGGCGTGCTCGGCCGCGGCGAGCCCGGCCTGGTGGACCGCGACGACGTCCATGCCGTCGACCTGCTCACCGGGAATGCCATAAGAGACGCCGCGGTGAAACAAATCGGTGCGCGCCGACGCGCGGCTGATCGAGGTGCCCATGCCGTAGCGGTTATTCTCGATGACATAGACGACCGG
>DATLTH010000292.1:0-4338 GCA_035533695.1 Allostellaceae bacterium
CGCGGTCGCGGCTGCTGGCTGAATGCCGAGGGCAACCTCACCGTCAACACCGGGACCGATGTATGGGTCGATGGACAGTGGCAGCGGCCCGGGCTCTTTGGCGATTACGTGTTTGTCGCCCGTGAGAAGATCCTGAAGCCCGCGCTATTGGGCGAAGCAGATGGCCGCGCCGGCGCCGCCAGCGAGATCATGGAATTGCTGGCGACCTGGAATTGGCGCCGCCCGATCGATGCGCGGCTGTTGCTCGGCTGGATCGTCTGCGCAATGTGGGGCGCGGCATTGCCGATCCGCCCGGTTGGCTGGCTGCTCGGCCCTCGGAACACCGGCAAGAGCACGTTGCAAACGGCCATCGCCGAATTGATGGGCGGCTGGCTGATGTCAGTATTAGACCCGACGCCAGCAAGTATATGGCAAACATTGAAACACGATTGCCTCGCGGTCGGCATCGACGAGGCCGAGGTTGACGAGGACAAAGACAACCGCCGGCGGCTCAACGAGCTGGTGCGCCTGGCTCGGCTGTGCTTCAGCGGCGGACGGTTGCCGCGCGGCGGCGCCGATGGCGAGGCGAGTGAGTATTCGCTCCGCTCCGCGGTGCTGTTCTCATCGATCAACCCGCCCCCGCTACTCCCGCAGGACCGCTCGCGCATCATCATGATGCGGCTGGCGAAGCTGCCGGCCGATCAGCGGTTGCCGGACGTGTCGGCAGGGCGCCTGCGCCCGCTCGGCGCGCGCCTGTTGCGGCGCGCGATCGACGGCTGGCCGCGCCTGGCAGAAGCCCGCGAACAATACCGCATCGCGTTGAAGGCGGCCGGGCACGAAGGCCGCAGCATTGAGGTATTCGGCACGGCGCTGGCGGCGGCCGACATCGTACTGAGCGACCATCCGGTCGACAGCGACAGCGCCGCCGAGCTGGCCGCGCAGCTCGACTTCGCGACGCTCGCCGAGGCCGAAGACGACCTGCCCGACGAACAAGCCTGGCTCAACCACCTGCTGTCGTGCGTGATCCCGCTCGACGGCGTTGGCGGGCGCAACACGATCGCCGCCTGGCTGCGCCAGGCAGCCACAGGCGACCAGGGATTGCCCCTTGGGGAAGATGGCCTGACGGCCGTGAGGCAGGAAGCAGACCGCGTGCTCTCCTACTACGGATTGAAGTTCATCCGTCATCGCGAGCCCGGCCAGCCCGAGGAGTTCGCGATTGCGAACCGCCACCAGGGGCTCGAACGATTGCACAACGGCACGCATTGGGCGGGCCGATCGGGCGCGATCGGCGGCTGGAAAAACGCCGCGCGCGACCTTGAGGGTGCGCACGAAACGATCCAGCGCTTCGCCGGCGTGCCCGGCAAAGGCACGGCGATCCGGCTGCGGCTTGCGTTGCCCGAGGACGATCCGGCGCCGGCGACCGCGCCCGGCAAGGCGCGCGCGGAGGCCGGCCAATGATCGGCGCCAGCGCATCGCCGATGCGTCCGACCCCGACCCCTGCGGCTCCCCGACCCGTTGGCTTCAAGCAGGTTGTGCAGGGCCTTGTAACCGGAGGCGGTTACAGCGCCACCCCTAAGCTGTTGATTTCATTGTGTAACCGAGTAACCGTAACCGAGCGCCCTACATGTAAGAGAAATCATGCAGAGCGAAGCGCGGATTTCGCTTACACGCGCGAGGTCGGTTACACGGTTACACGGTTACAACCCAATAGAATAGTCGCTTATATCAATGGATTGTCTCAGTCTGGCTGTAACCGGCGCTGTAACCCTGTAACCGGGGCTGCAGCTGTGGTCTCGCCGCTGGCAGGCCGGAGGATCTGCGGCACGACCGCGCCGATCGCGGCGCTGATCCTGTCCGCGACCGCGGCAGCGCGTGAGAGCGAGCGCACCGAACCCGGCCTCCGGCAGCGGGGGAATGGGGAAGGCAAGGCACTTCATCCGGTCAATCTCGGTGCGTCCTGCTACCCGTGTGTTACCCGCGGCGACCTATCGGCATCGCTTCGCCGCGAATATCCTAGGTTTTCCCATGCCTATCGTTGCATTGGACACCAGATCACAAATCAGGTGCACGTCGCGGCGGCGCGTTCGACGCCAGCTTCGCCGCTGCGCGGCAGCTGCCGCTATCGGGTCGCGGAGTTAGCAGACGGTGGGGCCGATCGTCTGCTAACCCTCGCCGCTGTGCGCCGGCTCGACGCGGTGTCAGCCTGGCCGCTGCATGCCGGCTCGACGCGGTGTCAGCCTTGGCCGCTGCATGCCGGCTCGACGCGGTGTCAGCCTGGCCGATCGCGCAGGAAGGCTCGCCACCTCGCAACATCGAGGGGGGACCCCCCGGTTTCGCCGCCGATCGCGGCCGTATTCCCCTGTCGGTGTGCTTTCTGGCCTTACCGGGAGTTTTCAGATTTCCAGAGATCCCGAACCGGCGAGGC
Source organism: Allostellaceae bacterium (assembly GCA_035533695.1). Taxonomy (GTDB): domain Bacteria; phylum Pseudomonadota; class Alphaproteobacteria; order ATCC43930; family CGMCC-115725; genus DATARH01. The sequence goes on from DATLTH010000292.1 coordinate 2,405, forward strand.
CGGGTGCGGGGAGGCGGGCGCGGACGGACCGCGCGTTGAGGAAGAGGAGAACGAGGATGGCGGATGACGAGGCGAAATTGACGGGCGAGGGGCAGGCCCCGCGGCGCAACGTGGTGCTTGCGTCGGGCGGCGCGGCGCAGCCGGCATCGCATGATGGCCCGGTCTGTGCGGCCTTCGGCTGTAAGGAGCCGGCGACGCGGGTGATCCACGGCAAGGGCTATTGCAGCGAGCACCGCGAGGGCAGCGAGCATCCCGAGGTGGCGATCGTGCGGTGTAGCGTTTCCGGCTGCGGCAGCATCAACCCGAGCCCGGCCGTCGGGTACGTCGCCGAGCGTGCGTACTGCGCCGACCATTTGCCGCACGCCCAGCATGGCCGGGTCATCCAGGCATCGGAGGCCGCCTGATGCCCCGCTTTCTCGGAACGCGCTCGTCATCGCGGACGCCGAATAACACGCCGGCGACGAGAGAATTGACCCGCGATTTCGGCCAGCAAGACCCCGGCTCGACCAACCAGGTCACGGCGAGCCTGAGTTTCACCGCGGCGACGGGACAGATCGCGGGCGCCAACGGCACGTTTGCCAATTTTGCGGTCGGCGATCGGGCCCAGGTGGAGGGCACCGTCACGAATGATGGAGGCTTTCAGGTAACAGGCATCGACGCCACCAACCACGCCTACCTCGTGGTCGCGCCCCCGCCGAAAGACCAGGGCGCGATCAGCGCAACCCTTCGCAAGATCACCTAAAGGAGAAAAATCCAATGCCGAACCTCAAATTGAAGGATCAGCCATCGCCGCCTGCTGAGCGCGAAACCGATAAGACTATCGCGGCTTTGCAAAGGCGGCTGCACGGTCTGCACGAGAACAGGGCAGGCGCGATCAAGGTGAGCGACCGTGATCCGGGCATGGAGCAGCTCGTCGCCCGGCTCGACGCGGAAATCGCCGAGGTCGAGGCGAAATTGCGCGATCTGCGCGGCGTCGCGCCGGAGGAGCAACTGGCCGCGCTCGAAGCGGAGCTCGCGACGGCGGACGCCGCGCTGGGGCGCTTGCGGCAACAGAAAACCGCGGCCGTCGCGGCGAAGCTGCGCAAGGAGGACGGCGCCGTGACGCGGCTGCGCGCGGTCGAACAAGAGATCACCGCGGCGTCGGATCGATCGCAAAAGCTGCGGGGCCGGCACGCCAAGTTGCGCCAGGCGCATGACCAGGCGCGGGAGGACGCCGCGCAGCATGAAGCGTCGACCACGCCCAGGCGGGTTGCCGAGTTGGCCGAGAACCGAACCGCACTCGCCGAAACGGCAACGGCGGCGGCCCATTCGCTGGCCGACGCGCTGCGGCATCTTGCGGCGAACGGCGAGGAGCTGGCCGAGTTGATCGGCGGCCAGGGCGTCAACGGGTTTTTGTCGGATGCGGCTTTCCGTCGCCGCTTCCAGGACGCGCTGGCTCGCCGCTTCGCGATCGACGCGACGCGGCCCTTGACCGCGACAAATTCGCTCCTCGGCATCCCTTCGTTCGCAGTGGGGCAGCGCAGCCACATGACGATCGCCGAGCTGGAGACCGAAGGGCTCGACGACCTTTGCCCGGTGCGCCTCACCGAGGCCGCCGCTGAGGCGGCGCGGCAACGGCTCGAGGCGCGGGGCGACAGGCGGATCGTGGTGCCGATCGCCGACGTCTTCGTGCTGATCCCCTTTGACCATATTTTCGGCGACGAGATCGCGGCACAGCGGGCGGCGCGGCGGGCGCCGGCGCCGATGGCGGTTGTGCCGTTCGAGGATGGCTGGATCCTCGTGCCCAAGCAATTCAGCGGGGAGGTCGAGTGATATGGACGAGGCGCGCGTCGCGGCGATCAACGTCGAACTCCGGAAGAAGGGCGCCGAGGAGGTGACCGGCGACGCGCGCCGCGAGCTGGTCCACGAACTGACCGCCCTCCTGAGCCCGCCCG
>DATLTH010000293.1:0-2949 GCA_035533695.1 Allostellaceae bacterium
ATAATACCGGCGATCCTGCCGGCAACCTGCCGGCGGCACAAGCCGGCGCTGGCCGCACCCCGCAAAAACCGCATGCCATGGGGTTCGATCGATCGATAATCGGGCGAGCCCCGCGCCGCTCCTGATCGGCAGGGATGCGCGACCCATCGAGCGCCATTGCGGTCGATGCGACTCGGGGCGCATCGGGGCGAATCGGGGCTGGCCGGTCGAGATGGCGCACCACGCGGAGCCGCAGATCGCGCCCCACATGCCGGCGGCCGTGGCGCACGGCACCTACGTCGAGTGCTTTCCCGACCCCGAGCGTGACCCGCTGTGGGCGCGCTTCATCAAGAACCGCGCGCCGATCGCAGCCGGCATGATCGAGATCCCGCCCGGGCCCGGCTTCGGGCTCGAACTCGATTGGGGTCTCGTCGAGCGATATCGGCTCGACCGGCAGGCGCCGGCCGGTTACGCCGCCTCGGGCTTGGCTTCCTTCGGCCGGATGTAGGCTTGCCCGGCGTGTTTGGCGCAGTAGGGCTTGCCGTTGACCGGCGCCGTGCCGCAGAAGTGGAAGTCGGCGTCGCCCGGGTGCCCGATCGGCCACATGCAAACCGAGCCGTTGAAATCGAACACGTTGCGCACGGGCGGCGGCGCCGGCTTTTCGGTGATCACCCGCGGCACCAGCCCGATCCGATGGACCTTGCCGATCACCGCATTCTTGGTGACCCCGATGCGCCGGCCGATCTCCGCCGTCGTCACCCCCTCTTCCCACAATTTAACCAAGACTTCGATGCGTTCCGCAGTCCATGTCGGCTCAACGCGCGCGGGCGCGCCAGCGTCCTCACTCGGCTCCAGCGTCCAGGCCCCATCCATCCTCGTTCCCCCGTATAATGCGGTTGGACTTATAGCCTCCACAAGATACGGTATCACTCTTGTGGCACGGCGCCAACCGATATCTACATGTTGTGGCTGGTCGGGGGTAAACCGCCACACCGATACGTGATCACCTTCGTAAAGTAAGCGAGCGAGCGCTCCTTGGGGGTGAAGCCCGTTCCCATCAGCTGGTCGAGATCCTCGGCCAGATAACTCGCATAATATGGCTCATGAAAAGCAAAAGGAAAATAGTCAAGCAGCGCGTCGTAATCCGGTTCGTCGCCGGTTTGCAACGAATCGACAAAAATGACACACCCGCCCGGTTTCAGCACTCGCCGGATTTCGCCGACCACAGCGCGGCGGACCCGCGGCGGCAATTCATGAAACAGATAGACGCAGCTGACGATATCGAATTGTCCCGCCGCAAACGGCATCGCCTCCGCCGCCGCCTCGACCAGCGAGACCCGCGACCACGGGGCCAGCCGGCGATGCGCCACCGCGAGATACGGCGCCGACAGGTCGAGCCCGGTAACTGCCAGTCTCGGGTGGTTGCGCTTGGCTTCGCGCAGAAAGGCGCCGGCGCCGCAACCGATATCGAGCAGCCGCGCGCTGCCGGCGTGGCCATGCAGCGCCTCGCGCAGCGGCACCAGCGCCTGGCGCCGCATCGCCGCGGCGCCGCCGCCGAACAAGACCTCGACCTGATAATCATAGCGCTCGGCGGACGCGCGGCTCAAATAGCCGTCGCTCTGGAAATGGAAGCGGCGCCGGTAATAGGCCGGATAACGCCCTGCCCCGGCGTCGGTCAGCAGAGCCTCGGCTGGCCCGCCATGGCGGCGTGCCTCGACCGCGCGCAGATCGGCGAAAAAGTCAACGGCCCGGCGAAACTCCTCGAGTGGGCCGGCCCGCCAATCCTCGGGCATCGCATAGACGCCCGCTTCGATATTGCGCCAATCCTGCTCGATGAGGCGCCACAGATCGGCGATCAGGCGCCGCCGGTCGGGCATCTTGCGGTCGCGCAACGCGGCCGGCATCGGCACCTTCTGGCTCAGCCGCGCGGCCAGCAATTTCTGGCCGAAAAACCAGCCGATCCGCGCCGCCTGTGCGCCGTGAAACGCGAATTTGCCGACGGCGTTTGCCATCGCCGCGCCAGACGCGGCCGATGATCTACAGGGCGCTCCGGCGGCTGCTGCCACCGCCGTCGATCGTGACGATCGAGCCGGTCGTGTACCCCGAGCGCTCGGAGGCGAGAAAGGCGGCCATATAGCCGATCTCCTCGGGCTTGGCGGCGCGGCCGAAGGCGAGCGGCTTCATCAGCTCGGTCCATTTTTCGGGATCGCCGAAATTGCCCTGGGCGCGCGTCTTCATCAGCGTGACGAGGCGCTCGGTCATTACCGGGCCCGGGTTGATGCCGACCACCCGCAGGTTGTCGCGCGGCGCGGTGCCGCCGATCGCGCGGGTGAAGGCCATCAGCGAGGCATTGCCCGAGGAGCCGGCGACATAATCGAAATCGGGGTTGTCGCCGGCCGCGCCCAGGATGTTGACGATGACGCCCTGCCGGCGCGCCGCCATCAGCGCATAAAAGCGCCGCGTCATGTTGATGTAGCCGAACACTTTGAGGTCCCACGCCTCGCGCCAGCGTAATTCGTCGATCTGGGCGATGTTGCCGCCGGGAATCGCGCCGGCGTTGTTGACGAGGATGTCGATGTCCGGGCACTCGGCCGCGAGCCGATCGACGTTCTTGCTGTCGGCGAGGTCGAGCGCGTAATAGCGCACCGCGACATTGTGCTCGCCGGCGATCTTGGCGCGCACCGCTTCGAGATCGGCAGCGGTGCGCGACACCAGCACGACGTCAACCCCTTCCGCGGCCAGCGCCTCGGCGCAGGCCCGCCCGATGCCCTTCGACGCGCCGGTCACCAGCGCCTTGCGCCCCCGCAAACCCAGATCCATCATGCCCTCCGCAAACTCCGCACGAACGATCCCATCTTAGCCGAGCCTGATCCAGGTCAGCTCGTGCTTGTTGTGGTAGAGGTGGCGCAGCGTCGCGCCGGGGAGCGCGGCGAAGCGCGCCGCCGTGGCGTGGTCGGTCGCGCCCTGGAA
>DATLTH010000294.1:0-7805 GCA_035533695.1 Allostellaceae bacterium
CTCGGCTACCGCATGATCGCGCTCGAAGTCGACGACATGGAAATGACCGTCGCCGAGTTGAAAGAGAAGGGCATCGAGACCGTCTGGGGGCCGCTCGTCCGCCCGACCTATGCGCGGGCCGAGATCTGCGACCCCAACGGCTACCATATCGAATTGCGCCAGTGGTTCTAGGCCGCCCCAAGGCCGGTTGCCGCGCCCCGGCCGGCCGTGCGATGCTGCGAACCATTCAGCGCCTCGAAAGGGAGGAAATCATGACTCAGTACATGCTGGTCAGCTTCAAGACCTGCCCGTGGGTGCAGCGCTCGGCGATTGCGCTGCGCGAGAAGGGAACGCCGTTCGAGTTCCGCCACATCGAAAGCGACAACCGGCCCGACTGGTTCCTCGCAATCTCGCCGCACAAGAAGGTGCCGGTGTTGCAGATCGACGGTAAGGACGTGCTGTTCGAATCGAACGCGATCAACGAGTATCTCGACGAGAGCGTCGCGCCGCGGCTGCATCCGGCCGACCCGATCGCGCGCGCGATCAACCGCGCCTGGACCGATTACGTGCCGACCTTTGCCTCCAACGTCACCGGCTGCGCCTATGCCAAGACCGAGGCCGAATACACCGCGGCGATCGCCAAGATCCCCGATACCTTCGAGCGCATCGAGAAGGCCCTGGAAAAGGCAGGCAGCGGGCCGTTTTTCAACGGCGCCCGCTATTCGCTCGTCGATTCCGCCTACGCGCCGTTCCTGCAGCGCTACGTCTTCCTCGACCGGATCAAGAAGATCGGCATCATGGAAAAATACCCGCGGCTCAAGGCGTGGTGCGACGCGCTGATGGCGCGGCCGTCGACGCATTCCTTCCCGCCGGCCGAGTTCGAGGCGATGTACCGCGAGGGCTTGCGCAAGCGCGGCAGCTACCTGTCGCAATTCGTCGAGGCGCCGCGGGCGGCGGCGGAGTAGCCCGCCGCGGCAGCAATTTAATCCGTCATCCCGGCGCAGGCCGGGATCGACTTATCCACCTGCGAGATGGCTGATCGGTGGGTCCCGGCCTTCGCCGGGATGACGGTTCGTACTATTCCGCCGCTGCGACCTGCTGGCGGCGGCCGAGGTGTTTGAGGCAGCGGTCGACCCATAATTTGGTCAGCTTTTCCTGGGCCCCGTTCTGGCTGAGGCGGCGGCGCAGGGTCGGGAAATCGACGTGGTCGAGGTCCTGGTCCTGGTTGAAGCAGGAAAATACCACCGTCTCGGTGCCGGTCGCCGGGTCGTAGTGGCGTTGCAGGCACTGGGCGCAGATTTCCTTCATCATGCATTGCATCGGCGAGTTGATCGAGGCAATCGCGCGGTGGCCGGGGCGGAAATAGCGCTTCAAGGCGGCGCGGCGCGCTTCGGCCACCGCCGCCATCATGCCGTCCGAGCCGATCGCGACGATGCGGTCGACCGCCGATAGCGGGATCAGGGCCGGCCCCAAGGCGCCTTCGCCATAGGCCGCGATTGCCGCAACGATGTTGCCGACAAAGGCGCGGTCCTGCTTCCGGGCCGGCGCGAAGCCGGGGGCTTCGTCGCAGCACCACACGACGCTGTCGGCGGCCCGCTCGATATCGGCGACCCGGTAGCGGTCCTCGATCTCCTTGTATCCGGCGAAATAGAGGACGCGCGATCCCGCCTCGCGGAAGGCCGCGCCGATCGAAAACAACACGGCGTTGCCGAGGCCGCCGCCGACCAGCAGCACGATTTCGCCGGGCGGGGTCTCGGTCGGCGTGCCGGTCGGGCCCATCAGGATGACCGGCTCGCCCGGCGTCAGCAGCGCGCACAGATCGGACGAGCCGCCCATTTCGAGGACGATCGTCGACAATAACCCCTCGTCGCGGTCGATCCACGCGCCGGTCAGCGCCAATCCCTCCATCGCCAGGGTCGTGCCGTCGACCTTGGGGGCGAGGCTTGCGTAGTTTTGCAGGCGGTAGAACTGGCCGGGCCGGAACGCCCGCGCCGCCATCGGCGCCCGCACCACGATCTCGACGATTTTCGGGGTCAGCCGCTCGACCCGCTCGACCCGCGCCCGCAATTCGTCATCGAGCCGGGCCTTGAGCGCCGAGGGCGCGGGGGCGGACGGGGCGCGCGTCGCCAGCCTGTGGCTGATCACCGGATAGCCCTGCTTGGTGCCGCCCATCGCCTTGACGACATTGCCGGCAAAGCTCGGGTGCAAATCGCCCCAGAAGCTGACCGCGCGGCCGTCTTCGGCGAGGTGCATCAATACCCGCACAAGTTCGGGCTTGGCGACCCGCTCGGGGGTCGCCGGGCGCCCCTCGTCGTCGAGCGCGCGGAAATAGCGGCCGTCGAGCGCGACGTGCTCGGGATCCTCGCGCGCCAGCACGGTGTTGGGTTGGGTTCCCGCCGCGACCAGGATCGTGCGGGCGGGCAGGACGACCTCCTCGCCCGGCCCCTGGCCCATTTCGGGGCGATGGCCGCCGACCTCCTGCGGCCGGTGCCGCGTCATCTTCAGGGCGACGGCCTGGTCGAACAGGTCGACCTCGACCGCCTCCGGGGTCAGCATCTCGGCAAAGCGGATGCCCTCCTCCATCGCCTTGGCGACTTCCTCGTGGTTGAGGGTGTAGGAGGGCGCATCGACGAGCCGCCGGCGATAGGCGATCGTCACCCCGCCCCAGCTTTCGATCAGCCGTGCGAAACGCGGCGCCCGACCCTCGCGTGCCGCCGTCTCGCGCTCGGCGCGCAGGGCGCGGGCATGGGCGATGAACTCGTCGGCGACCTCGCGCTCGGCCGCACTCCAGATGGCCTGCACATTTTCGCCGCCGCGCTCGGCGGCCAGCGTCTCGTAACGCAGCAGGAACTTCTCGACCTGCAGCGGATAGTAGGCGAGCGCCTCGGTCGCGGTATCGATCGCGGTCAGCCCGCCGCCGATCACGACGACCGGCAGCCGCACGGTCAGGTTGGCGATGCTGTCCTCTTTGGCCGCGCCGGTCAGCTGCAACGCCATCAGGAAGTCGGAGGCTTGCCGCACGCCGGGAACCAGGCCGTTCTGCATCGGAATGACGGTCGGGCGGCCGGCGCCGGCGCACAGCGCGATGTGGTCGAAGCCGAGGGCAAAGGCGCCCTCGATCGTCAGCGTGCCGCCGAAGCGCACCCCGCCATACATCGAGAACCCGGCGCGGCGCTCGAGCAGCAGCCGGATGATTTTCAGGAAATTCTTGTCCCAGCGCACCGTGATGCCGTATTCGGCGACGCCGCCGAACCCGGCCATCATGCGCTGATCGAGCCGTTCATAGAGGCTCGCGACATCGCGGATCGGCGCGAACGGGACCCGCTCGCCGCTGGCCGAGACGCCGGAAATCCCGGATGGCAAGGGCTCGATCTTCAGCCCGTCGATCGCCGCGACGAAATGGCCGTCGTTGATCAGGTGATGCGTCAGGTTGAACCCGGCCGGGCCGAGGCCGACGACCAGCACCTTGTAGCCCGACGCCGGCTTCGGCAACGGGCGGCGCAGGTCGAGCGGGTTCCACCGGGTCAGGAGGCTGTAGATCTCGAAACCCCACGGCAGCCCCAGCACGTCTTTGAGGGTGCGGGTCTCGATCTGCGGGATGTCGACGGGGTCTTGCCGCTGATAGATGCACGCCTTCATGCAGTCGTTGCAGATGCGGTGCCCGGTCGCGGCGCACAGCGGGTTGTCGACCGCGACGATGGCCAATGCCCCGATCGAATTGCCGCGCGACACGACGAGGTTCATCTCGGAAATCTTCTCGTCGAGCGGACAGCCCGCGAGCGTCACCCCGAAGGTGCTTTTGCGAAAGCTGCCGTCCTTCTCGTGCAGGCCCGAGCGGCAGCTGTCCTTCTGCTGGTTGTGGCACCAGATGCAGTAATTCGCTTCGTCCTGGGCGCCGGCGAGGTCGGTGCCGGGATCGGTCAGGGCAAACCCGTCGCGCGCCCGCCAGTGGTCTTCGGGCAGGCGCAACATGGTGACGCCGTGATGCTCGATCGTGTCGACCGGCACCAGATGATGCATGTCGAGCCGGTGCGGCACCCGGAAGAGGAGGCCGCGCTTGTGCCGGGCCTGTCCCGTCGGCGACAGCGTCGCCCAGGCGGCGTATTCGAGGGCGGTGCGGAGCGGCAGTTTGTGGGCCGCCTCATCGTCGAGCCAGCGCGCGACCGCCGCGGCATAGCGCAATTCCCAGGCGAGCACCCCCTGCCGAGTGGCAAAATCAGTTTCCCGACCGCCGATCAACGTGTCGAGTTCCTGCGCCAGCCTGTGGCCGTTGAGCTGGAGGGCGTCGCCCTCCCGGATCTCCTTGACGGCGCGGCGCTGCACAAACAGGCGCTTGACCGAATAAAGCGGCGCCAGTGCGTCGTGTGCGGCCTGCAGCGCACGAACCTCTGCGGCAATGCCGAACAGGTGGCCGAGAAAATCTTCGAGGTGGGGCGCCAGGTCGACGAGCAGATCGGCTTCGGTCTTGCGGTCGATCCGGTCGGGCCCGGCGCGCGCCGTCATCAGCCGGTCGTGCAGCGCCGCGTCGCTCGCCGCCAAATGCGCGACAAACGCGCGGTCGAGCCGCACCAGCCCGTCGCGTTCGTAAAGGTCGGCAAAGGAAAGCCCGTATTGCAGGGCGAGTTCGCTCATGCGCTGTAATTAGGTGAGCCGGCGCGGCGAAACCAGCCGGCAAATCGCCGCGACAAGCGTTTGGCAGCGTCGGATTCGCGAATGACGATGAGGGACCGACCCTGCCGCTGCCAAAGCTCTATTCGTCGTAGTGCGGGAACGCCTCTTTCAGCCGGTCGATCGTGTGGCGCCATTTCGGGGTCCTGGGTCTACAAACCGTGTTCTGGTTGCCGAATAGTCCAATCTCGTTGATAGCCTTATCCAAAGTCACCGTTTGGAGCCATTCGACGGGGACAAAATACTCCATCTTCTCTGGTACTTCAGGACCTCGATATTTCCCAGTATTCGCTACGTTTAGCACCGATTGCTCGCGGCCATCGGCAATTACCTTGAACTCTGACACCGGCGCTGCCGGGCCTTTCACCCGACCGACCCCGACAAATCCGTGCCCAGGAGCCTTTACCCAAATGCGATCGTCAGGCTTCAGGAGCTTGAGGGTGTCGGAGTACCACGAACCACCGCCGGCGCAGACGAAGCCGTATTTGACCGCCTCTTCCCAGGAATTGTCATAATTTACGTAATATTCTCCATTCCAAGGCTCCTTAGCGGTGGCCGGTCCTGTCGCCGTTGCCGTGATTTGGGTTTCAGTAGGGTCCAACAGCCAAGCGCGACTGAGCAGCTGCTCAGATCCCGTGTCAAAAACTTGGAAACATAGGACATTAATGGGAATGTCGCGCTGATTGAGATAGGAAACGATTCGCTCCGAACTTGCGTCCAGCGAAGCGGCTACGATCACGATTTGGTGGTTCTGATTGAGGGTCTCTTCATCGAGCGGTTGACCAAAGCGCGTCTGGAAGTCGCTGGCTAAATTGTGTTCGGGCGCAAACCGAGCGTAGATACGTCCAACCTCCTGTGCGTCGAGGGCTTCGACCCAAGTCGCATAATCAAGGGCCTGCGCGACCACCTGACGAGGCGTGCGGTCCCGTTTCAGCTCGATAAGAACGAGCGACCCATCCGGCGCAATTGCAAACAGGTCGATTTGGCCTCCAAAGGCTGTGGGCTCCTGACGCCCGATGATCATCCATTGATCCGACACGATCTCCGGTGCAGCGACAATCATTTGCTCGAGCATCTGCTCGCTGGCCAGGGTGGTTTCGAGGAGCCGTGACGGTGGGTCGGCCACTCTCCAAACACTGTGATGGATGGGCATCCTTCTTACTCGATTCGATTGCGCGCAGGGACGGTATCGGCGCTGTCGAGGACCGCGTTGAGCAGCACGTTGCAGCCGGCGGTGAGGTCCGCGGGCAGCGCGTCCTCGATCTCGTTGTGGCTGATGCCGCCGACGCAGGGCACGAAGATCATCGCGGAGGGCGCGACGCGGGCCATGTAAACCGCGTCGTGGCCGGCGCCCGAGATGATGTCCTGGTGCGGGTAACCCTGAGTGAGGGCGGCTTCGCGCACCCGCCCGACCAGCGCCGGATCGAACGGGGTCGGCGGGAAATACCAGAACTCCTCGACCAGGGCCTCCAGGGCTTGCGTTTCTGCCGCGGCGGCGCAGGCGGCGCGCAATTCGCGGTCCATCGCGCTCAGCACATCATCCTGGGGATGGCGGAAATCCACCGTGAAGAACACATGGCCGGGGATCGTGTTGCGCGAATTGGGGCTGACCTGGACAAAGCCGACCGTCGCGCAGGCATGCGGGGCATGGGCGTGGCCGATATTGTTGACCGCGTCGATCATCCGCGCCGCGCCAACGAGGGCGTCATGCCGCCGCTTCATCGGCGTCGGTCCGGCATGCGCTTCCTGGCCGGTCACGGTCACTTCGTACCAGCGCTGGCCCTGCGCCCCGGTGACGATGCCGACCGGCAGGCCGGCGGCTTCGAGGATCGGCCCCTGCTCGATATGCGCTTCGAAATAGGCGCCGACCGGCCGCATGCCGACCGGCGCCGGTCCGGCAAAGCCGATGCGTTCGAGTTCGCCGCCGAGCGTCAGCCCGGGCATAGTGTTGTCGCGCGTCGCCAGTGCGCCCTCGAGCGCGAAGACCCCGGCGAAGACGCCCGAGCCGACCATCGCCGGCGAAAACCGCGAGCCCTCCTCATTGGTCCAGGCGACGATCTCAATGGGCGCCTCGGTCTCGTAGCCGAGATCGTTGAGGCTGCGCACGATTTCGAGCCCGGCCATCACGCCGTAGGCGCCGTCAAACCGGCCGCCGGTCGGCTGGGTGTCGAGATGGCTGCCGGCCATGACCGGCGGCAATGCCGGGTTGCGGCCTGGCCGGCGGGCGAAGATGTTGCCGATATGGTCGACCGTGACCGAGCAGCCGGCCTCTTCGCACCAGCGGATGAAGAGACGCCGCGCCGCGCCGTCGAGATCGCTGGCGGCGAGCCGGCACACCCCGCCCTTCGCCGTCGCACCGATCTGCGCCAATTCCATCAGGCTCGCCCACAGCCGCTCGCCGTTCACCGTCAGATTGCGCATCAGGGTCCTCTTTGCCGCCAGCGTCGCAGCATTACCGGAAACTGCGCTACAGCATGCCGAGCGCGGTGCGCCCCTTGGGCGGCGGAAAGGCGCGGTCGAGGGCGGCGAGATCGTCGGCATCGAGCGCGAGGTCGAGGGCGCGCCGGTTGTCGCGCACATGCTCGGGCTTTGTTGCTTTCGGGATGACGATCATCCCGTCCTGCCGCAATAGCCAGGCGAGCGCGACCTGCGCCGCGCTCGCACGGTGCCGCGCCGCGACCTCCTGCAACGCGCGGTTGCCGAGGATGCGGCCCTGTTCGAGCGGGGTATAGGCCATGATCGCAACGCTTCGCTCACGGCACCACGGGATCAGCTCCCATTCGGGGCCGCGGCGCGACAAATTGTAGAGTATCTGGTTGGCCGCAACGCTCGCCCCGCCCCCAGCGCCATTGGCCAGCCCGACCCATTCCTTCATATCCTCGATGCTGAAATTGCTGACCCCGTGATGGCGGATCTTGCCGTCGCGCTGGAGCCGCGCAAACCCGGCGAGGGTCTCGGCGAGCGGCACCGAGCCGCGCCAATGCAACAGATAGAGATCGATATGGTCGGTCTTGAGACGCTTCAGGCTGCGCTCGCAGGCCTCGACGACGCCCTTCTGCGAGGCGTTGTAGGGCAAGACCTTGCTGACGATGAACAGCTTGTCGCGATGCCCGGCGATGGCGCGCCCGACGATCTCCTCGGCGACGCCGCTGCCGTAC
>DATLTH010000295.1:0-9434 GCA_035533695.1 Allostellaceae bacterium
GGACCAGAACCCGCCGGTGGCATTGGAGGGGGAATTGAAGAAACGCGCCCAGGCCGCCGGCAAAAAGGACGTGACGACAAAGATCTATCAGGATGCCGGCCACGCCTTCCTCGCCGACTACCGGCCGAGCTATCGCGAGGCGGCGGCCCATGCGTTGTGGGGCGATGTCGTCCCGTTCTTCAGCAAGCACCTGAAGTAGAGCCTGCCTCGCTGGGAGGAGAGCTGCTCCACCGATGCCGGAAGAGCTCTCCTCATCAGCAACCGATGCTCAGCGGAAAACCGGATCGCAAGTGCCCGGCGAGCGGCCCTCGAAATAGCCGTGCCAGATGAAATGCAGATGGGCCGACACGTTCGGATCGGCCGCCGCGGCCGCCGCGACATCGGGATAGGCGCGCAGGTACCAGTCCTCGACGAAAGGCTGCCGGGCGATGAGCGGCGCCAGCAGCGGACGAAGCTGGTGGAGCAACAACTCGGCGCGGCCGGATGACCCGGTCAGCTCCTCGATTGCCGCTTGCAGCGCACCGAATGACGGCATCGGCAGCGTGGCAAGAGCCTCCTGCAGGCGCCGGACGTCGCTCGCCGCGCCGCGTTGCGCGGCTTGCAGGGCTTCGACAACGAGGTTTGCATAGCGCGTCACGATGTCCCTGGCGGCGGGTGACGGGCGGAGCACTTCCGCATAGGCGGGGATGTCGATCTTCTGCACGACGAGTTCGATCTCGTAGCACCCGCCGGCGTGGCGTTCGGGCGGCACCGTGTAGTCGAACCCTTCGTCGATGTCCCGGAGCGAGCGGATCCGGTAGCCGCCGACCGGCAATGCTCTCTCGATTTCGTCGAGCAGCAGGGCGGGCGTGTAGAACCGCTTGTGATCGAGGTTGAAGCGCGACGGCAGATCGGATTTGCGCTCGTAAAGATCGCGATGCGGCACGGCAATCACCAGATGCGCGCCGATCTTCAGTACCCGGTACCAATCGGCCAACGCGCCGGCCCAGTCGTCGATGTGTTCGAGCACGTGACTGGCGAAGACGGCATCCTGGCTCGCCGCCGGAAAGGGCAGGGTCTTGCCGTCGTAGCCGGGATAGTCGAGTTCGATGCCGACCGCCTGCTCGGTTATCGGCTGGGCATCGGGATCGCCGCCGCGGTAGCCGATGTCGAGAACGGCGTCTCCGGCGAGGTATTTCCGGATGAACCCCTCGCGCCAGCGCCGCGGCCAGTTGCGGGCCGCCTCGGGTCCGAGATGCCGGTTCATGAATGCATTGCCGCCCGCCCCGCGTTCGGCAGGGATGTTACATGCCTCCCGGCCGGTGCGCTATGCTGGCGCCGGACAAATGGAGGGGCAAATGGCGCGCAAGGAACTGAAGGCGGGCAGCGTCGCCGAGGTGTATCTGGCGCTCTTGGCCGAACGTGGCGTCGAATACCTGTTTGCCAATGCCGGCACCGATTTCGCGCCGATCGTCGAAGCCTATGCCAAGGCCGCGCATAGCGGTTTGCGGGCGCCGAGGCCCCTTCTCGCGACGCACGAAAACCTCGCGATGTCGATGGCGCACGGCTATGCCGCCGCCTCGGGCAAGGTCCCGGCGGTCATGGTGCATGTCAGCGTCGGCACCGCCAACGCGCTCTGCGGCGTCTTCAACGCGGCGCGCGCGAACGTGCCGATCCTGTTCACCGCCGGCCGCTCGCCCTTGACCGAAGAGGGGCTTCCGGGAGCGCGCGACACCTACATCCACTGGGCGCAGGAGATGTTCGACCAGGCCGGCATGCTGCGCGAGATCGTCAAATGGGATTACGAGCTGCGCAATGGCGCTCAGCTCGAAACGGTGATCGACCGGGCGCTGACGCTCGCCACCAGCCCGCCCGAGGGTCCGGTCTACCTGTCATTGCCGCGCGAGGTGCTGGCCGAGCCGCTCCCCGGCTTTGCCTACGATTCGCCGTCGCGGCATATGGCGGCCTCGATGCCGGCGCCCGACGCGGCGGCGATCGAGCGCGCGGCGCAACTCCTCGCCGGCGCCCAAAACCCGTTGATCGTCACCGCCGATGCCGGCCGCGATCGCTCCGCGGTGGCGGCGCTCGCCGAGTTCGCCGCGTGCTTCGCGATCCCGGTTGTCGAGAACCGCCAGCGCCACCTGAACCTGCCTTCCGATCATCCCTGCCATCTCGGCTACAATCCGGGCCCGTTGCTGGGCGAGGCCGACGCGATCCTCGTCATTGATTGCGACGTGCCGTGGACGCCCTCCCGGCAGGCGCCATCGCCCGATTGCAAAATCGTCCATATCGGCGTCGATCCGCTGTACAGCCGCTATCCGATCCGCGGCTTCACCTGCGATGTCGCGGTCACCGGCGCGACGCGTCTGACCTTGCCGGCGCTCGGCACGGCCTTGATGCCGCTCGCCGACACCGCGGTGATCGCGGCGCGCCGGGAGCGCATCGCCGCGCGCCGCGAGACGATGCAGGCGGGCTGGCGCAAGTTGCGTGACGACGCCCGCGCGATGCGGCCGATCAGCCCCATTTGGGTCAGCGCCTGCCTCGCCGCTTCGCGCGATCCAACTTCGGCGATCGTCAACGAATATACCCTGCTGCCCGAGCATTGCCCGTCGACCGGGGTCGGTTCGTTCTTCGGGTCGAGCCCGGCAGCCGGGCTCGGCTGGGGCGCCGGCGCCGCGCTTGGCGTCAAGCTCGCCGAACCCGACCGCCAGGTCATCGCCGTGCTCGGCGACGGCTCCTACCTGTTCTCCAACCCGGTCGCGGTGCACCACGCATCGCGCCTGCACCGGCTGCCGGTGTTGTTCGTCGTCGTCAACAATTCGATGTGGGGCGCCGTGCGCCGCGCGACGCTCGGCATGTATCCGCAGGGAGACGCCTCGCGCAGCAACCGGCCGCCCTTTATCGATCTCGACGAATTGCCGGCATTCGAGCAGGTTTGCGCCGCTGCCGGCGGTTACGGCGAGCGGGTCGAGGACCCGGCCGACCTCCCTGCGGCTTTCGCCCGCGCCTTCCACGCCGTCAACGTCGAAAAGCGCCAGGCATTGCTCAACGTGATCTGCCAGGGCGGCGGCGGGGGATAATGGCTCGGCTGCCGGGCGGTCCCGAGATCTGTGACGGCCTATCCGATGCCCGGAGTTGCGCAATGATCAAGGAATTGGACCCGGTGGTGCTAACCAAATCACTGCCGGAACACGGATTGCGGGCGGGGGATGTCGGCTGGGTGGTGATGATCCACGGCGACAGCGTGGGGTACGAGGTCGAGTTCGTCACACTGGCCGGTGAGACCATATCGGTCGAAACCGTGTCGGCCGATGCCGTGCGACCGGTGCGGAGAGAGGAGATCGCGCACGCGCGTAACGTAGCATGACGGATCTGCCAGGGCGGCGGCGAGGGATGACTCTGGCATAAGATCAGCCGACTGCGTAGGGTGGCCGTGTGCATTCCCCAAAATCTACAGGAGCCTCAGGAATGGCCGATACCCCAGAGTACACCCCACCCAAGGTTTGGATGGCGAAGCCGGCCCTCGGCAGGTTTGCCAACATCAACAAGCCGACTGCGGGCGCGCAGTTCGAGCGAGAGTTGCCCATCGGCAAGCATCCGTTGCAGCTCTATTCGCAGGGCACGCCGAACGGCGTCAAGGTCACGGTCATGCTCGAAGAGCTGCTGGCGGCCGGCCATAAGGGCGCCGAATACGACGCCTGGCTGATCCGCATCGGCGAGGGCGACCAGTTCGGCAGCGGCTTTGTCAAAATCAATCCGAACTCCAAAATCCCGGCGATGGTCGATCGCAGCGGGCCGACGCCGATCCGCATCTTCGAGACCGCCGCGATCCTGGTGCACCTCGCCGAAAAATTCGGCGCGTTTTTGCCGACCGAGACTGCGGCGCGTGCGGAATGCCTGTCGTGGCTGTTCTGGCAGATGGGCAGCACACCCTATGTCGGCGGCGGCTTCGGGCACTTCTACGCCTACGCGCCGATCAAGATCGAATACGCGATCGATCGCTTCACGATGGAGACAAAGCGCCTGCTCGATGTGCTCGACCGCCGCCTCGCGGAGAGCGAGTACGTCGCCGGCCCCGACTACACGATCGCCGACATGGCGATATGGCCGTGGTACGGCGGCCTCGTGAAATTCAACTCGTACGGCGGTTCCGAGTTCATCGCTGCGCAGAATTACAAGAACGTGATCCGCTGGACCGAGCAGCTCTGGGCGCGCCCGGCGGTGAAGCGCGGGCGCATGGTCAACCGCACGGCCGGCGAGCCGTCGGAGCAGCTGCTCGAGCGCCACGACGCCAGCGACTTCGACACCAAGACGCAGGACAAGCTGGCCGCCGCGGACTGAGCGGAAACTGGCGCCTGGGCCGCCGGCGCCCGGGCGTCAGCCCCCTCGCGGCGGCCGTGTCAAAACGCCTTTGGCAATCCCGCCTGTTTTAGGATCGCGTTGGCGAGCGGGCGGCCGTCGATGTTGGCTGGCGCCGTAAATGTCCGCCGCGTGATCGGGCTGTACCAGATTTCGTGGCTGCCTTTGCCCTGCCGCTCGAACCGGCAGCCTGCCTCGCGCAGAAGCTCGGTCAGCGGCCGGTAAAGCGCCGCCATCTATGCGGCTGCGGCCGCGATGGTTTTGCGTTGTTCGGCGGTCAACACGATTTCGATCTGCTCGCCCTCGCATGCCGCGCCGTTGGCCACGAGCAGATCGGGCGCGAGCGCGAACACGGCGTCCGAGAGTTCCTCGAAAGTCTGGCCCTGGCAGCAGAGGCCGGGCACCTCGTCGCCGTCCGTCCACCAGGTGCGCAACGCGGCATCCCACCGGGCGGTGACCGCGATCGATCTCATGTCAGCCCTCGGCTCATGTCGCGGCAGAATGTGTGCCCGCGGCGCAGGCGGGGCAAGCCTTTCACCCCCGGAAATGCCGCATGAAATGGTCGTAGGTCTGGTCCGGCGCTTCTTCGGGGACGTAGTGGCCGCAGGGGAGGGCGCCGCCCCAGGCGTCGGTGGCGTAGTCCTTTTTCCACACGGCCAGCACGTCGCCGTGCACGCCTTCGGTGTGGCTGCGGGCGCCCCAGATCACCAGGAGCGGCGCGGTGATCTTGCGGCCGGCGGCGAAATCCTCCGTGTCCATCGCGAAGTCGCAGGTGGCGCAGGCGCGGTAGTCGGCGCACGAGCCCTTGATCGTCTTCCAGTTGAAGCAGCGGACATATTCGGCGAACGCTTCGGGGTCGAAAAAGCCGAGGCCGATTCCGGGCTTCGACAGTTTCTTTTCCATGAACCAGTGGGCGCCGACGCCGGCCAAGAGGCGCTCGGGCAGATCGTAGGGCTGCGCCATCAAGGCCCAGTGCCACGAGCGTAACGCCCATTCGCGCGAGGTGTGGGTCCAGATGTGGTGGTTCGGCAGGATGTCGACGAGCGCCGCCTTCTTGACCCGCTCGGGGTGGTCGAGGCACATCCGCGCGGTGGTGCGGGCGCCGCGGTCGTGGCCGGCGACGCAGAACTCGCGGTAGCCGAGCTGCTCCATCACCTCGACCTGGTCCTGCGCCATCGCGCGGAACGAGTAGTTGATGCTGTTCTCCCCGGCATCGTCGGGGCCAATGCTGTCGCCGTAGCCCCGCAGATCGGGCGCGACGACATGGAAATTCTCGGCGAGGCGCCCGGCGATCTTGCCCCACGAGGCATGGGTCAGCGGGTTGCCGTGCAGGAGGAGGAGCGGCGGACCGTCGCCGCCGTGGCGCAAATTGATGCGCGCGCCCCCAAAACTGGAGCTGGACGTCTCGATCTCAGTGCGGGTGAAGCCTTCGAACATTGTCCTCGTCCTCCGCCGGGATAAGGGGCAGCTTAATCCGAGCCTTCCGGCAAATCATCCGTGACCTGCACGTCCGGCGCGGGTTGCGGCCGGGCGGGCGGGGTTATACGTTACAAATGTGCGCTATCTCAGTACCCGCGATGCCGGGAAGGTGCCGGCCACCCATACCTTCGAGGACGTGCTGCTCGCCGGCCTCGCCGAGGATGGCGGGCTCTACGTGCCCGAAAATGTGCCGCCGCTCGATCGAGCGGCATTGGGCGCGCTGGCGGGCCTGCCCTACGGCGAGCTGGCGGCGCGCGTCGTTGCGCTGTTCGCGGGAAAGAGCTTCACGCCGGCCGAACTGTCGCAGCTGACCGGGGCCGCCTACGGCAATTTCCGCCATGAAGCGGTGGCGCCGTTGGTGCAGCTCGACGAGCGGCTGTGGCTGCTGGAGTTGTTCCACGGCCCGACCCTGGCCTTCAAGGACCTGGCCTTGCAGCTGGTTGGCCTGATGTTCGACCGGGTGTTGGCGCGGCGCGGCGAGCGGGTCACGATCGTCGGCGCGACCTCGGGCGATACCGGCTCGGCGGCGCTCGCCGCCTGCCGCGACAAGGAAGCGCTCGACATCTTTATGCTCTATCCGCAAGGCCGCATCTCCGAGGTGCAGCGAAGGCAGATGACGACGGTCGAGGCGGCCAACGCCTACGCGCTGGCGATCGAGGGCACGTTCGACGACTGCCAGGACATCGTCAAAGCGTTGTTCGCCGAACCGGGGCTGCGGCGCGACCTCAACCTGTCGGCGGTCAATTCGATCAATTTCGCGCGCGTCGCGGCGCAGATCGTCTATTACTTCGCCGCCGGCCTCGCGCTCGGAGCGCCATCGCGGCCCCTTTCGTTCAGCGTGCCGACCGGCAATTTCGGCAACGTCTACGCCGGGCACCTCGCCCGCGCCCTCGGCCTGCCGATCGAGCGCCTCGTCATCGGCACCAACGCGAACGACATCCTGGCGCGCTATCTGGCCAGCGGCGACATGTCGATCCTGCCGGTCATGCCGAGCCTTAGCCCGAGCATGGACATTCAGGTGGCAAGCAATTTCGAGCGCCTGCTGTTCGAGCTGAAGGGCAGAAACGGCGGCGCCGTCACCGCTCACCTGCAAGAGTTCCGGCGGACGGGCACGTTGCCGGCCGACGAGCAGGCGTGGCATGCGGCGCGCAGGCTGTTCTCCGGGCATCGGGTCGACGACGCGCAGACCGTCGCGACGATCGCCGACACCTATCGGCGCACCGGGCATCTGGTCGATCCGCACACCGCCGTCGCCATCGCCGCCGCCCGGATGGAGCTGGACAGCGCCGAACTGGCGCAGGATCGCAGCGCAACTCCGATGGTGGCGCTAGCCACCGCCCACCCGGCGAAATTTCCCGACGCCGTGGAACGCGCGACCGGCATCCGCCCCCCGGTGCCGCCGACGCTCGCCGCGATCATGGGTCGGCGCGAACGGATCACCATCTTGCCCAATGACGTCGGCGCCGTGGCACATTTCGTGCGCGCGCATGCCCGGCGAGCGCGGCCGAACCTGGGAGCAGCATGACCACACAACTCGCCACCTTGTCGAACGGGCTGCGCATCGTGACCGACCGGATCGATACGGTCGACACGGTGTCGCTCGGAATCTGGGTCGATGTCGGCACCAGGCACGAATTGCCGGCGGTCAACGGCGCCGCCCACTTCCTCGAACACATGGCGTTCAAGGGCACCGGGCGGCGCAGCGCGCGCGATATCGCCGAGGAGATCGAGGCGGTCGGCGGCCACCTCAACGCCTATACCTCGCGCGAGAGCACCGCCTATTACGCCAAGGTACTGAAGGAGGACATGCGCCTGGCGCTCGACATCCTGGCCGATATTCTCCTCAATTCGAGCTTCGACCCGGCCGAGTTCGAGCGCGAGCGCCAGGTCATCCTGCAGGAGATCGGCCAGGCCAACGATACGCCCGACGACATCATCTTCGACCACTTCCAGGAATGCGCCTTTCCCGACCAGGCGATGGGAAGGCCGGTGCTCGGCAGCCCGGAGATCATCCGGCAATTGTCGCGCGAGGCGGTCATCGCCTATCTGCGCGACCATTATGGCGCCGCCCGCATGGTGTTGTCGGCCTCGGGCAATTTCGACCATGACCGGCTCGTCGATCTCGCCGACAAACTGCTGTCGGCGACGCCGGCGATCGGCGCCAACGAGGGCGCGATCGACGCCGATCCGGCGCGCTATGTCGGGGGCGAGATGCGCCAGGCCCGCGACCTCGAGCAATTGCATCTGGTGCTCGGCTTTCCCGGCCTCGCGCTCGACGACCCGGATTATTACGCCGCCGCGGTATTGTCGACGGCCTTCGGCGGCGGCATGTCGTCCCGGCTGTTTCAGGAGGTGCGCGAGAAGCGCGGCCTCGTCTATACGATCCACTCCTTCGCCCACAGCTACCGCGACGGCGGCCTGTTCGGCATCTATGCCGGGACCGGCGAAGAGGAGGCGGGCGAACTGGCGCCGGTCTTGTGCGACGAGACCATTCGGCTGGCCGACGGGCTGACCCCGGTCGAGCTGGCCCGCGCCAAGGCGCAGATGAAGGCCGGGCTCTTGATGTCGCTCGAAAGCACCGGCGCGCGCTGCGAGCAGATGGCGCAGCACCTCTTGATCCACGGCACGCCGTTCGACCCCGCTGAGATGGTCGGCCACATCGAGGCGGTCGACGACGCCGCGATCAGCCGCGTCGTTGCCGGGTGGCGCAGCGCGCCGCCGACGCTGGCGGCATTGGGGCCGGTCGGCCGGCTCGAGGATTTTGACCGGCTGCGGGCGCGGCTCGCGGTCTGACGGGAGGCGCTGGGCAACCGATGGCGGCGCAACGCAAGACCTTTCCCCGCCTCTTCCTGGCGCGCGCCGAGCCGTTTCGGCTGGTTGGCGAGCGCCTCTTTCTGCGTCCGCCCGAGCGTGGCGATTATGAGGAATGGGCCAGCCTGCGCGCCGCCTCGCGCGATTTCCTCGCGCCGTGGGAGCCGAGCTGGCCGCCCGATGCGCTGAGCCGCGCCAATTTCCGCGCGCGCCTCGCCCGCTACGGCGAGGACTGGCGCACCGACCAGGGCTATAATTTCTTCATCTTCCGCAGCGACGACACCTTGGCCGGCGGCATCGGCCTGTCCAACCTGCGGCGCGGCGTCGCCGAGACGGCGAGCCTCGGCTACTGGATCGGCGAACCGTTCGCCCGCCAGCGTTTCATGAGCGCGGCCTTGCCCTTGGTCCTCGATTTCGCCTTCGACCGGCTGCGGCTGCACCGGGTCGAGGCCGCCTGCCTGCCGACCAACGTGCCGAGCCGCACGGTCTTGCAGCGCACCGGCTTCCAGCAGGAGGGCTATGCCCGCAACTACCTCTTGATCGACGGCAAATGGCAGGACCACCTCTTGTTCGCCATCCTGCGCGAGGACCGCCGCACCTGAATCGGCCGCCTCCGCAACGCGCCCCGCCCCGCCCCCCATTCCCGGCGCCTGCTGTGCGCCGGAAGCGGTCTTTCGCGGGACCGCGATCGAACCGCAACGATCGACCTCAAAAGCGATCATTTGGTCACGCAGCTTCTACCACTTCGTCAAATTCCACGGTGGATGGCTCATAGCCGGCCAAAGCGTGAGACGTCGAAAAGTCTC
>DATLTH010000296.1:0-6697 GCA_035533695.1 Allostellaceae bacterium
CGTGTCGGGGCAGCCGACGAACGTCGTCGGCAACCTTCCACCGACATTGGGGGTGCGCGCCTCGCCCGCGACGTTGCGCGAATCGAGGCTGACCAGCGCGTCGCGGATGCCCTCGGGCAACGGCAGCGGCGACTGGTCCTCCATCCGCTGCAAGATGCCGGCGGCCTCGTCGTCGGTCTCCGCCAGCAGGATGTTGGCGCGATAGATCAGCTGCTCGGGCGAGGGCTGCCAGCCGTGCCGCACGCAGGCCTCGCGGTAATAGCGCGATGCCCGGGCGATGACCGGAAACGGGGCATAGGACAGCCCGAGGCCGAGATGGTGGCGCGCGGCGAACTCGCAGGATTCCTGGCTGGTCCCCAAAGCGTAGGTCGGCGGATGCGGCTCGCTCGACGGGCGCGGCCACACCGCGACGCCGCGAAACTGGAAGAAGCGGCCCTGCCAGGCGAAGGGCTGCGGCTCGGTCCATGCCTTGAGGATCAGCTCCATCGCCTCGCTGGTGCGCTCGCGCGCCTCCTCGGGGTTGAGGCCGTAGCTCAGATATTCGCCGGTCGTCCCGCGCAACAGCCCGACCACCAGGCGCCCCGGCATCAGATTGTCGAGCAACGCCAATTCCTCGGCGACGCGCACCGGATTGCTGTGCGAGACGATCGGCCCGAGCACCGCGATCTTGATGCGGGTCGAGTGCGCCGCCAGATGCGCGGCGACGACGATCGGGGCGGGCGTCAGCCGGCGATGCGAATAGTGATGCTCGGCGACGCTGATCCAGTCGAAGCCGAGCCGCTCGATCAGTTCCAGCCGCTCGACCATGCCGCGATACGCCGCGGCGCCGGCCTCGCGGTCGTAGGCAGCGGGCGGCAGCGGCCAGCCCGACGGCAAGGGTTGCATCGGCCGGTAGCGCCCCGTCTCGAAATAGGAAACCTGCATGATTTTAGCCTCGCGCTTGCGCCGCTGCCCCTGTTTATTCTAACCGCCGGCGGGAGGAAATGGCCTAGGGTAGGCGCCTGCCGAGGCGAAGGGCTGGACGGCGAGCATGTCGAACTGGAGCGAGACCTGTCGCGGCACGGTGCCGCCCTGGGAATGCGACATCACCGAGCATTTCACGATCGCCTATTATTTCGATCGGCTGGACGAAGCGGAGCGCAATCTGGCCGACGATCTGGGGCTCGGCGAGATGCTGCGCGAGGGCGGGTTCACGCGCCGGCTCGATATGCGGTTCACCCGCGAATTGCGCGCCGGCAGCAGCTTTCATGTCGACGGCGCGGTGCTTGCGGTCAACGAGGGGCTGCAGCTCGGGCACCGCGTTGTCGATTCGGCGAACGGCGATGTCGTGACCTGGATCACGGAATATTGGGACCTGCCCGCCGGCAGGCTGTCGCCCGCACGCCAAGCGGCGCTGGCTGGCCGGCTGGCCCTGTGGGACGGCCCGGCGGCCGAGCCGCGTCCCGATCCGCCGAGCCACGCCGGGTTCATCCCGACCGCGCGCGGCCGGGTCAAGCCCCGCGATCTCGACGCCGACGGCCGCTTCGGCCTCGCCGCGATGGTCCATCGCTTTACCGACGCCTGCGTCCAGGCCGGCGCGGCAATCGGCATGGACGCCGATTACATGGAGAAGAGCCGCCGCGGCTTTTCGACCTTCGAGCTGGGGTTGCGCATTTCCGGCGCCCTCGCCCTCGACGATCCCCTCCTGGTCGAAACCGGGATCGCCCATCTCGGCAATTCCTCGCTGCGCATGATCCACCGCCTGTGCGACCCGCGCCGCGGCTCGGAGGTGGCGCAGCTCAGCCAATACGGCGTCAACCTCGACCTCGACGCGCGCCGCCCGGCACGGTGGCCCGACGCGATCCGCGACCGCGCGCAGGGGCTCCTTGTGACGGCCGATTAGCCTATGCAGCGATCAACCCTGCTTCCCGCCGCGCTGTCCCCGGCGGAGTTGCAGCGCGAGGCACAGAAGCTCGGCCGCATGTTTCACTCGATCGATCTCGGCGGCGGCTATTGGACAGATGGCCTCAAGACCCGGGAGCGAATGGAATTCGAGCTTGCCGCGTGGCAGTTTCCGAGCGACCTGCACGGCAAGACGGTGCTCGATATCGGTTGCGCCGACGGCGGATGGTCGGTGGCCGCGCTCCGTCGCGGCGCCCGTTCCGTGTTGTCGATCGACGAGAGAATGACGGGCGGGATGCAATTTCTCCTTGCCAACCGGGTATTTCCGCTCGAGTTCCGCCAAATGGACCTGTTCTCGGCGGAATTCGCCGACCTCCCGGTTTTCGATGTCGTCTTGTTCGCCGGGGTTTTGTACCATGTACAGCATCCGCTCGAGGCATTGAAACGGGCGAGAGCAAAGACCGGCGAGCTGGCAATTCTCGAAACTCACATCAACGAGAGTCTCGGCACCGGCACACCCTATATGATCTATTACGAGAAAAACGATCTCGTTGCCGACGATCCCACCAATTGGTGGGGTCCGAATACTTTATGCTTGGAGGCGATGCTGCGGACCGCGGGCTTTCATGCTACGAAAATCTTCCAGGAAACCGAAAGCGCTCGCAACACGCGCGTCTGTTATCACCTGGTCCCGGATAATACGTCCGTGTATTCGGACATCTTGCGGTCGGCGACCGCGAGTCACGGGGTATTGGAAGAGTATCGACAAGCTATCGAGCGGTTGGAGCGGCGAGTTGGCGATCTACAGCAGCAGCTTGCCGATCAGCAATTGGCCGACCACCCCCAGCCGCCGACGAGAGTGGACACCGACCCGCCGGGCTCATGGCTGAAGCGGCGGCTCGCCCGCATCGGCGAGGCATTCGGGCGAACCCGCCCGACGTAAGCGGCGGCCTGTGCTGGATGGCCAAAATGGATCTGCTGCGGATCGCCCCGCCTGCTGCCGGGGAATAGATTGCCTCGGTCCGGCTCCTCGCCGCGCAGCGGCGCGGCCGTGCCACGGGCGCGGACGATCGCATCCCCGGCAACCGCGCGGAAGGCGCGGGGCGGGACGGAACCGCGCGTTCCGGTCACAACAGCCCGACCACCGCGCCGCTCATGCAGCTGGCGAGGGTCCCGGCCAGGATCGAGCGCAGCCCGAGCGCGACGATCTCGGGCCGGCGCTCGGGCACCATCGCGCCCATGCCGCCGATCAGGATGCCGAGGCTGCCGAAATTGGCGAAGCCGCACAGCGCGTAGGTCATGATCAGGCGCGAGCGCGGGCTCAGCGCCGCCGCCGGCAGATGGGCGAGGTCGACATAGGCGATGAACTCGTTGAGCACCGTCTTGGTGCCGAGCAGCGCGGCGGCCGCGCCGGTCTCCGGGCCGGGGATGCCGATCAGCCAGACCAATGGCCGGAAAGCGTAGGCAAACAGGCGCTGCAAGGTCACCGGCGCGCCGGCCAGGTCGGGCAGCAGACCGAGCGCACTGTTGACGAGACTGACCAGCGCGATCATCACCACCAGCATCGCGATGATGTTGAACAGGAAGACGACCCCGTCGCGCGTCCCCTTGGCGACGGCATCCATCGAACTGACCGGCGGATCGTCGAGCACGAGCTGTGCGGTCGGCGCCGGGTCCGGTTGAAACGGCACCATCAACGCCGCAATCGCCAGCGCGGCGGGCGTGCTGATCACCGCCGCGATCAGAATGTTGCCGAGCGCGTTCGGGATGACCGACCCGACCAACGTCGCGTACAGCACCATGACCGTGCCGGCGATGCCGGCCATGCCGCAGCTCATCAGCGCGAACAACTCGCCGCGCTCCAGACGCAACAGGTAGGGGCGGATCAACAGCGGCGCCTCGATATGGCCGACGAAAATGTGCACCGCCGCACCGAGGCCGAGCGGCCCGCCGACCCCGACCGTCCGGCGCAAGACCCAGGCGAAACCCTGCACGACGCGCTGCAAGATGCCCCAATAGAACAACAAGGTGGCGAGAGCGCTGATGACCAATACCAGCGGCAGCGCCTGAAACGCGAAGATGAAGGCGGCGCCCGGCTTCGATTCGGCAAACGGCAGCGGCCCACCGCCGAGATAGCCGAAGACAAAGCCGGTGCCGGCTTCGGTCGCGCGCTGCAACGCCTCGACCGCGCGATTGAGCAGAAAAAACGCGTTCGATGCCGGCGGGAATTTGAGAAACAGCAGCGCGAGGCCGAATTGCAGCGCCACCCCGACCGCAACGATCCGCCAGGGCACGCGAAAGCGGTCCTCGCTCAGGCACCAGGCAAACAGCAGAATGACGGCGATGCCTAGGAGCCCGCGCATCCGCACCGGCGCAACGCGATTTCCGCCGCCCTCATCATGCTCGGCAGCTACGATGCGACCGGCGCCGAAGACGCGGCATCGGCCGTCACCGCGGCGGAAGCGCCCACGGCCATCCCGGCAATGACGCTGAAAAAGATCATCGTCATGCCCGCGGCGAAGCTGACATTGACCGCAAACAGCGAGACCTGGATCATCCCTCTCGTGCCGATGGCAAGATCGGTAAGCGGGTCCGCCGTCAGCGGTCCCAGCATCAGCAGCGCGCCGACGAGGCAACAGGGGATCACGGCCGCCCAGCCGCTGGGCTTCGCCGCTTCGGCAATGGCGAAGGCCGTGATGCCGGGCACCGCCCAAGTAATCAGCAGCCACGGTTGCACGCCGATCGCCCCGGTGGCTTCCAAGAAACAAATCTCAATAGCGACGCCGACCAAATATGCACCTGGGCTGCACAAAATAAATCCGAATACCGTTCCCCAAACAGCAGTTTTTTGTATGTTGATCGCTATCAACAAAAGACTGCAAGTCGCAACCAAATAAACTGCAATTTCAGTCGCAACTTCAGAATTTGCTGATTGCGCGGCGGCGCCCATCGCAGCAGATCGCTTTGCTGTTAACAAACAAAATTATAGCACAGACAGTCTTACCGCAACATTAACGAATCCGCCGGGACCGCCATGACGACGTTCGCCGCCGCGCCGCAAACATTCTGTCAAACGTGCGGGTGGCGGGCGCGGATTGCCCCGCTGAGCGCCGATGGCGTTCAAAGCCGATCAAGCCTCTAGAAATCCAGATCGGCGTAATGCTCCGGCGGCGGCTTGCCGGGAACATGGTCGGCCAGGATCGGGCGAAAGCTCGGGCGCGACTTGATGCGGGCATACCATTCCTTGGCCGGCTCGTGCGCCTGCCACGGCACGTCGCCGAGATAATCGAGGCTCGACAGATGCGATGCCGCGGTGATGTCGGCGACCGAGAAATGATCGCCGGCCAGCCAGCGCCGCCGCTCGACCAGATAGCCGATGTAATCGAGGTGATAGGGCAGGTTGGCATGCCCGGCGCGGATCGCCTGCGAGTTCGGCGGCGAATGGCGCTGGCCGGGCGGGCCGTAGCGCCGCATCATCTTCTGGCCCAACAGGTTCTCGGTAACTTCAAGGTTCATCTTGTGGTCGAACCAGGCGACGAGGCGGCGCACTTCGGCCCGGTCGACCGGGTTGAGGCCGATCAGCAGTTTGTCGCGATAGGCTTCGTCGAGATATTCGACGATAGCCTCGGTGCCGGCCAAGACGGTGCCGTCCGGCTCGATCAATACCGGTACTTCGCCGGCCGGGTTGAGGGCGAGGAATTCGGGGCGCCGCTCCCACACTTTTTCGAGCTTCGGGGTGAATTCGAGGTTCTTCTCGGCCAGCACGAGGCGCACCTTGCGGGCGAACGGCGACAATGTGAGGTGATAAAGGACGCGCATGACGCCGATTGTACCGGCCGGCGCGCGCGCTGAACACGCCTCTGTTCAGCGCTTGCGCGGACCCATGAACGCGGTGATGACGCCGTGCAACGTGCGCAGCTCCTGCTCGGTGCATCCCGCGCGCTGGAACAGGTTGCGCAGGTTGCGGGTCATCGAGGGGCGCTTGTCGGGGTGGCGCAGAAAGCCGCTCAGGGCCAATGCCTCCTCGAAATGCTCGAAGAATCGCACCAGTTCCGCCTTGTCGGCCGGGCGGCTGTGACCGGTGTGCAATGTCTCGGGGGGCGGCATGGTCTGCGCGGTGAACCACTCGTAGCCGACGATCAAGACCGCCTGCGCCAGGTTCAATGACGAGAAGGCCGGGTTGAGCGGCACGGTCACCACCGTGTCGGCCAAGGCGATATGGTCGTTGACGAGCCCCGTACGCTCCGGCCCGAAGAGGACGCCGCAGGGTTCGCCCGCCGCGAGAAAGCCGCGCATCTCGGCGGCGGCCTGGCGCGGCGTCACCTCGCGCTTCACCATGTAGCGGTCGCGCGCGGTCGAAGCGTAGACATGCGCGAGGTCGCCGATCGCCGCCTCGACGCTGGGAAAGAGCCGCGCCCCATCGAGCACCCGGTCGGCGCCGCTCGCCGAGGTGACCGCCTTGTCGTTGGGCCAGCCGTCGCGCGGCCGCACCAGGCGCAAATCATCGAGGCCGCAATTCGCCATCGCCCGCGCCGCGGTGCCGATATTCTCGCCCAGTTGCGGCTCGACCAGGATGACCGCCGGCCCGCCCGCCACCCCTTCGCGACTGCTATCGGTCCCCGCCACGATTCAACCGCGGACGTCATTCCGGGGCGCTGCGCAGCAGCGAACCCGGAACCCAGGAACACGGACTTGGACGGGCGCGATCACTGCGGTCGAGCGCAAGGTTCGATGCCGGTGTGCATGGGTTCCGGGTTCCCTCGCTCCGCTCGGGCCCCGGAATGACAGAAGCTGAAGATCACGCCCGCCGCCAATC
>DATLTH010000297.1:0-12920 GCA_035533695.1 Allostellaceae bacterium
TGGCCCACGATGAAATCCGCGACCGCAATCCTGAGCGGCAAGAACGATATTGGGGTTGGTGCGGGCGCCTGGTGACGTGGCAGGGGCCGATTGCGCGCTCACAGCCCCCAGGGAGAGAAGGGCGCCGACGATGAGCGCTAGAGCAAGTAAGGTTTTCATGGCTATCTTTTACTGGAACCACGCTTTGGCGTCCAGACGAACTTAGCCCGTTTGACCCCTCGCCGGCTCGGGGTCCACAATGCGGGAAGCGTGCGTTTGCCGAGGGAGCCCCCAGCCATGATCACAAAATTCGACAGCCTCTACGCCGGTCATGTCGACATGGACGATGTCGGCTATGGCGGGGTTCCGGTGAACGACCGGCGGTTTCCCAACGAGCATCTCGCCAGCGTCTTCGACAAGGCCGAGGCGATGGCGACGCTGATGGACCGGCATGGCTACCACACGTTCTGGATGGCCGAGCACCATTTCCAGCGCGAAGGATACGAGTGCATCCCCAACGTGTTGATGATGGCGCTGCACCTCGCCCATGTGACGCGCAACATCAGGATCGGCTGCGGCTTTAATATCGCGCCGATGTGGCACCCGCTGCGCCTCGCCGAGGATTACGCGACGGCCGACATCCTCAGTGGCGGACGCATCACCTTCGGGGTCGGGCGCGGCTACCACACCCGCGAAGTCGAGACCTTCGGCTCGCCGCTGCTCGACCAGCAGGCCAACCGCGAACTGTTCGAGGAACAGGTCGAGATCGTCTTCAAGGCGTTCAACAACGACTCGTTCTCGCACCAGGGCAAGCACTACACGATCCCGGCGCGGGTGCCCTATCGCGGCTACGATTTGAAGGACTTGACCGTCGTGCCCCGGCCATTGCGGCTGCCGGTCGAATGCTGGCAGCCGATCCAGGGCGGCAGCGAGCGGGCATTGGATTTCATGGCCAAGCACGGCATCCAGGGTCTGGTCGGCGGCGGCTCGGCCGAAGGGGGCGCGATGCACAACACCGTCCTCGCGTGGCAGAAGGCGCATGCCAAGATCGGCAAGCATCTGGAACTCGGCGAACGGCTGGCCTTCGGCTTTCATTTCTTCATCGCCGACAGCCGCGAGGCGGGCATCCGCGAAGCCGGCAAATACTACGAAGAAAACATGAAGAGGTTCGGCGAATTGCGCCTCGTGCGCGCCCTCAGCGAGGCGCAGATCGAGATCATGCGCGATCCCCAGCGCGCGCCCTCGGCAAAACTGCCGCGCATCGAGGACGCGATCCAGGCGGGCGGCGTCTTGTGCGGCACGCCCGAAGAGATCATCGAGCACTTGAAGATGATCGAAAAGCGCTACCCCGGGCTCGACCGCGTTTCGGTCAGCCTGTCGGTCGGCGTGCCGAAAGCCCTCTGTCTCGAACAGCTGGAGCGCTTCGCGACCGAGGTGATGCCGGCCTTCGCCAGCAAGGCCAAGGCGCCCGAGCCGGCGCTGGCGTAGCCGACGGCGGCGATTCGTCGATCCTCTTTTGTTGCATTTTCTTTTACCTCTCCGTCGCCGGTGGCGGGGCGTGGGGCCTCGACCGGTTGCGAATGCCGCGGGCGCTCGCCGGCAGTGCTGCCGGGCAACGGCTTTGACGGGCAACGGCTTTGAGTAGTCCGCGAGTACGTCCGCGCCCGGCGCCCAGACCTCGCCGAATTGACGCGCCGCGCGGCGGGGTAGATATTCCGGGCCGTCCCGCGGGTGAGGAAGAGTGGTTTTGGTGATGGCGACATTCGGCGTTCGGCTGGCGCCGCCGCAGGCGGACGCCCTCGGGCATTCCAGGCGCCGCACGTTCGGCCTGGTGGAGGGCGAAGCCCAATGACCCACCAGCTGCATCGCGGCGACCTGCCGGAAGGGGTGGCATTCGGCGGCGCGGTCGCGATCGACACCGAGGCGATGGGGCTCAACCCGCATCGCGACCGGCTGTGCCTGATCCAGCTCTCGGGCGGCGACGGCAACGCCCACCTCGTGCAGTTCGCCCCGGGCTGCTACAATGCACCCAACCTCAGGCGGCTGCTGGTCGATCCGGGCGTCATCAAGCTCTTTCACTTTGCGCGCTTCGACATCGCGATGATCTACCGCTACCTCGGGGTCATGGCGCAGCCGCTCTATTGCACCAAGATCGCCTCGCGTCTCGCGCGCACCTTCACCGACCGGCACGGGCTGCGCGACTTGTGTAAGGACCTCCTCGTCGTCGATCTGAAGAAGGAGCAGCAGAGCTCGGACTGGGGTGCGGCCTCACTGACCGACGAGCAGCTGCGTTACGCCGCCTCCGACGTGCTGCATCTGCACGCCTTGCGGGCGCGACTCGACGAGATGCTGGCGCGCGAGCGACGCACCGAACTCGCCGCAAGCTGCTTTGAATTCCTGCCGGCACGCGCCTTGCTTGATCTTGCGGGCTGGGCGGAGCAAGACATCTTCGCGCATTAGCGCCGCTATGAGCGCCGCCGCGATTGCGGGCCGGCGCGACCGCGCCATCCAGTGAGGAGTGGTTTTGGGGGATAAAGCAATCGCCGCGCCGCTGGAGAGAGCGCCCGGCCGCCGTGCGCAGAGCCACGAAGCAAGCGGTCTGGTCCGCGATCTTGCGGTCGCCCGCCGGGTCATTCGCGCCGAGATCGAGGGCCTCGAACAGCTCGGTCGCACCCTTGACGCCGCGTTTGGCGCCGCCCTCGATTTGTGCACGGCGGCGCGCGGCCGGCTGATCGTCACCGGGATCGGCAAAAGCGGCCATGTCGCGCGCAAGATCGCCGCAACGCTCGCGTCGACCGGCAGTCCCGCGCAGTTTGTTCATCCCGCCGAGGCGAGCCACGGCGACCTCGGCATGATCGGGATCGAGGATGCGATCGTTGCGCTGTCGAATTCCGGCGAGAGCGACGAGATGGCCGCGATCATCGCGTATTCGCGGCGCTTCCGGATCCCGCTGATTGCCATTACCGGCGGCGCTCGATCGACCCTCGCCGAGGCGGCGGACGCGGTATTGCTGTTGCCCCGTGCTGCAGAAGCCTGCCCGATGGGTCTGGCGCCGACGACCTCGACGACGATGATGATGGCCGTCGGCGACGCGCTGGCGATCGCATTGCTCGAACGAAAGGGATTTTCGCCTGACGATTTTCAGCTGTTTCATCCCGGCGGCCGGCTGGGTCGGCGGCTCCTGCGGGTTAGCGACATCATGCATGCCGGCGACAACGTGCCTCTGGTTAGCCCCGACGCGCCGATGTCCGAGGCGATTCTCGTCATGTCGGCGAAAAGCTTCGGCTGCGTCGGCGTGCGCGGTGAGGATGGGCGGCTCGTCGGCGTCATCACCGACGGCGATCTGCGCCGCCACATGGACGACCGGCTGCTTGCCCGCACGGTCGGCGAAGTCATGCACCGCGACCCGAAATTCGTCACGGCCGCCCAGTTGGCCGCCGAGGCGCTCGGGCTGATGAACCGGTTTGCGATCACCGCGCTGTTCGTCGTCGACGACCGCCTGCGGCCGACCGGGTTCCTGCACATGCACGATTGTCTGCGCGCCGGCGTCGCATGAGGCTTGCGCCGTCCGGATTCGCGTTGCGTCCGCAGCGACATCAGCCCGCCGCCCCGCAAGCCGCGGTTTCGGACGCTCCGATGCCGTGGCTTCCCGCTGCCTGGCCGTCGACCGGCTCAGCCAATCGGCACAGCCGCCGCGTCGCTCTGCTGAAGCGCGTATTGCCTGCAACCGGCGTGGCTCTGCTGCTGCTGATCGCGATATGGCCGCGGCTCGCGCCGTTGTGGGAGGGGATGCGTCTTGCCTGGCCGGCGATCGATCTGCGCGACGCACGCCAGTTGCGCATGGTCAACCTGCACTATGCCGGCATCGATCGTCAGGGCCGCCCGTTTGTGCTGTCTGCGGCTTCCGGGCGGCAGGTCCCGGACCGGCAAGATCTGATGTCGCTGGAGGCGCCGCGCGCGGAAATGAAGACGCATGGCGGCGCCAATGTCGTCATTACCGCGGCGAGCGGAATCTACCAGTCGCAAACCCAGCTTATCGACCTGTTCGGCTCAGTCACGATCGTGCGTCAGGACGGCACCCGCTTTGTCACCGACGCGGCGCGGGTCGATGCCGCGCATAACAGCGCCGAGGGCAGCGATCCCGTCGAAGGACACGGCCCCTCCGGCGATGTCAAAGCCGAGGGATTCCGGATCGTCGACAAGGGGGATACGGTCCTGTTCACGGGCCGGTCCGATATGCTGGTCAAGGGGGCACGCCCGGGCACGCAGAAGAGCACGCCGCCGCGGCTGCCGGCACCGATCGCGACCGCCGCGGCTCGGGTTGCGGTCGAGGCGAAACCAGCGCTCGCGGCGGCGGCGCCGAGGCCGGCGGTGACGCGGCATGCCACCAGTCGTCGGGGCCATACCGCTTCTGCCGCCTCCGGACACAAGCATCATGCGCCGGCGCGTGGCAAGCCGGCGCATGCCCGGAAGGGCTAGTCGCGGCGCCCCGATGTCCGGCCTCTGTCGCCGCGGGCGGCCGTTGCGCGGTTTGGCGGCGGCGCTGGTGCTCTTGTCGACGCTGTGCACTATGCCGCTGGGCGGCGCAGCCGCGCAGGGCCTCGCGTCGAGCGGCAACGAGCCGATCCAGATCCATGCCGATTCGGGCATCGAATGGCAGCAGAACGCGCAAGTTTATATCGCCCGCGGCAACGCCGTCGCGACCCGCGGCGAGAACGAGATTCATGCCGACACGTTGATCGCCCACTACCGCGAGGCAAAACCCGGCGATGCCGGCGGCAACACCGAGATTTACCGGGTCGAGGCGGAAGGTCACGTCATGCTCAAGCGGGGCGCCCAAACGGTGGTCGGCGACCGGGCGGTCTACGATGTCGACAAGGCGGTCGCCGTGGTCACCGGCAAAGGGCTCAAACTGACCACCCCAACCGATACGGTGACGGCGCGCGACAGCCTCGAATGGTACGACCAGCGGCAGATCGCGGTCGCCCGCGGCGACGCTGTCGCGATCCACAACGGCAGAACCATCAAGGCGGATGTCCTGACCGCCTATATGGTCAAGACAACGCCGCCGGGCATCGCCAAAGGCGCCCCTGCGGCAGCGTCGCACGGCAAGCTGCCGGTCACCCAGGCTGCGGCATCGGCAGGGGCGGCCGCCGAGGACTCGAAGATCAGCCGGGTTGACGCGCAAGGCCATGTCGTGGTCACCAACGGGATCGATACCGGTCGCGGCAATTACGGCGTCTACAACGCCGATACCGGCATCGCGACGCTGATCGGCCACGTCGTCATCGAACGCGGCAAGGACGTGATAAGGGGCGAGCGCGGGGTCATGGATCTGAACCACAACGTCAGCCGCATGATGCCCGGAGGCGCACCGGGCGGCGCACCGGGCGGCGCACCCGGCGCGGCCCGGCAGCGGGTGCAAGGACTGTTCGTGCGCGAGGGTCACGCTGGGCAACGGGGCAAGCCGGCGGCGGCCCCGCGCGGCCCGGCTGCGACCGCCGCCGGCAAGCGCCGATGATGCGCAGGATCATCGGCGAACAGCCGCCGAGCTATGCCGGGCCGGCCTGGCTTGGCCAGGGACCCGCCCGGAAAGCCGCCGACGGGCCGCGCCTCGTTGCGGATAATCGCGGCCTCATCGGCCACGGCCTCGGCAAGAGCTTCCGGCGGCGCCCGGTGCTGCGCGGCGTCAACCTGGCGGTGCAGCGCGGCGAGGTGGTCGGCCTGCTCGGCCCCAACGGCGCCGGCAAGACCACCTGCTTCTACATCATGACCGGTCAGATCGCGGCGGATACCGGGACCGTCGAACTCGACGGCCAGGACATCACCGACCTGCCGATGTATCGGCGGGCGCGGCTCGGGCTTGGCTATCTGCCCCAGGAAGCCTCGATCTTTCGCGGTCTGACGGTCGAGCAGAACATCCGCGCCATTCTCGAGGTCGTCGAGCCGGACCTGGAGACCCGCGAGGCGATGCTGAACGCGCTGCTGGCCGAGTTCTCGATCAGCCATCTGCGACGCGCCGCGGCGATGGCGCTGTCGGGCGGCGAGCGGCGCCGCGTCGAGATTGCGCGCGCGCTGGCAACCCAGCCGAAGTTCATCCTGCTCGACGAACCGCTCGCCGGGATCGATCCGATCGCGGTCGGCGACATCCGCGACCTCGTGGCGCATCTGAAAGATCGCGGTATCGGCGTCCTGATCACCGATCATAATGTGCGCGACACGCTGAGGATCGTTGATCGGGCCTACATCTTGCATGAAGGACGGGTGTTGATGGAGGGGGCGCCTGACGACATCGTCTCCGACGCCGAAGTAAGGCGCGTCTACCTGGGCGAGAAATTCAGCCTATGAACCGCTCCGAGCGGGGCTCGCGGTGAACAGGATCGGCTTTTCGCAACGGCTCGAACTGCGCCAGAGCCAGGCTCTGGTGATGACGCCGCAGCTGCAGCAGGCGATCAAGATGCTGCAGCTCTCCAACCTCGATCTGGCGGATTTCGTCGCGGCCGAGATCGAGGAGAACCCGCTGCTCGAACACGGCGAGCGCGACCCCGGCGACATGCCGGCGATCCCCGAGGCGGAGACCGCTCCGGGGGATGCCGACGCGGCGGCGGCGGTGCCCAGGGAAGGGGCGCCGGAGGTGCTTGCCGCCGACCTGGCGAGCGACGCTGCCGACCACTGGATGGCCGCCGCCGGGGAGGACGGCGATGGCTCGCTCGATCGCGGCGGCGACGACCCGCAGCCCTGGCGTATCCGAAGCGGCGGCGGCGGCGACGACGACACGCCGGCGATCGATCAGGCCGCGGCGCGGCCGCGGACATTGCGCGAGCATCTGATCGAGCAGATCGGTGCCGATCTGCCGGATATCGCCGATCGGGCGATCGCCTTCTACCTGCTCGACCAGCTCGACGAGGCGGGCTATCTGCGCGGCGGGCTCGACGGCGCGGCCGAGCGGCTCGGCTGCCCGGCCGCGCGGGTCGAGCGGGTGCTTTCTCGGGTGCAGGAGTTCGACCCGCCCGGTGTCTTTGCGCGCGACCTCGCCGAATGTCTCGCCTTGCAGCTGGCCGACCGCAATCGGCTCGATCCGGCGATGCAGAAGCTGCTCGACAATTTGCCGCTGCTCGCGGCTCGCAATGCACCGGCGCTCTTACGAATCTGCGGGGTCGATGCCGAGGATCTCGCCGAGATGGCGGCTGAGATCAAGTCGCTCGATCCGCGCCCGGGCCACGCGTTCGATCCGCCGCTTGCCCAGCCGGTGATCCCGGACATTCTGATGCGACCGCAGCCGCAGGGCGGCTGGATCGTGGAGTTGAACGCCGAGACGCTGCCGCGCGTCCTCGTCAACAATCGCTACTATGCCAGCATCAGCCGCGCCGCGCGCAGCAAGACCGAGCGCGAATATCTGACCGACCGGCTGCAGGCGGCGAACTGGCTGGTCAAATCGCTGCACCAGCGCGCCATCACGATCCTCAAGGTGGCGACCGAGATCGTCCAGCAGCAGGACGCCTTCTTCCGCCGCGGCGTGCAGGCGTTGCGGCCGCTGATCCTGCGCGACATCGCCGATGCCATCGGCATGCACGAGAGCACGGTAAGCCGGGTCACCACCAACAAGTACATCGCGACGCCGCGCGGCCTGTTCGAGCTGAAGTATTTCTTCACCTCGTCGATCGCCGCCTCGCGCGGCGGCGATGCGCATTCGGCCGAGGCGGTCCGCTTCCGCATCCGCGGCCTGATCGACGGCGAACCGACCGACGACACGCTGTCCGACGAGCGGATTGTCGAGCTGCTGCAGACACAGGGCGTCGATATCGCCCGTCGCACGGTGGCGAAGTACCGCGAAGCGATGCGGATTCCGTCGTCGGTTCAGCGGCGGCGCGAAAAAATGTTGGCGCTGTAGCGGGGGGCGCTTGGCGGCACGCGCTTGACCGCTTCCGGTGCGATGCCTATTTCGCCTCAGCACGGCATTGCGGGCGGCCCTTTTAGGCTTCAACGGGTTTTGGGCTATGCACCTGATGGTTACCGGCAAAGAGGACGATCCCGCCCCGGAGACGGCGGCGGGCGGCCGTCGGCCCGCTGAGCGGCGACGGACCCGGTGATCGACATTGCCGACCTTTTGACCGTGCGCGGCGTGATTGCCCAGCTGCGCGCGAGCAACAAGCGCCAGGCATTGCAGGAAATCGCCCGGCGCGGCACGGCGCTGACCGGGATCAGCGAGCGCCGCATCTATGACGCGCTGGCCGAGCGCGAGCGCAGCGGCAGCACCGGGATCGGCCAGGGCATCGCGCTGCCGCACGGCAAGCTTGCCGAGCTGCCGCGCCTTTGCGGACTGTTTGCGCGGCTCGAGCGGCCGATCCCGTTTGAGGCTATCGACAATCAGCCGGTCGATCTGCTGTTCGTGCTGCTCGCACCGGCCGCGGCCGGGGCCGCGCATTTGCGCGCGCTGGCGCGCGTCTCGCGGCTGCTGCGCGACGCGGCGACCTGCCAGAAATTGCGCGGCACCGACAAGTCCGATGCGCTCTACGCGCTGTTGACCGACAATACGGAGATCAACGCCGCGTAGATGCCGCGGGCCCGGTGCACGCCCCGGGCTGGCTCAGTGCACGCTGGCCGGATCGAGGTCGGTTTGCCGGATCGCCGCGAAAGCCAGATCACGGCTGGCGAAAATGGCCATTTGGGCGCCGTCCGCTGCGTGCACCGCGAAAGCCTCGACGCCGTCGACCACGACAGGCTTCACATAAGCCACATCGTCCCGGCGGAGCATCCCCACCTCGCGCGGCGACAACTGCCGATTTGCTGCAACGTACTGCATCTTTCTGTTCTCCATCGCCTCCGGGCCTCTGCCCGGCAGCACCACAAAAGGCGCTAGTGGTATGGCCCTGACATATGATTCCGGATCGGTTCGTTCGTCACCCCCGCGAAAGCGGGGGTCCAGCGTCGCGGGCGTCGTGCTTGCTGCCCTGGATGCCCGCTTTCGCGGGCACGACGACGGAGAGCAAGTGTTGGAGTCCATCCACTAGGCCGAATTGTTCGGCGAACGCGAGCGCAGCGGCCGCACGGTGCTTTTGTCGCTGCCGTCGCTTTCCGGTCCGCGGATCGGCACCGTGCGCACCCGCGCCTCAACCGTCGGCCGCACCAGATCGATATGCAGGAGCCCGTTTTCAAGCCAGCCGCCCCGCACCTCGATACCCTCGGCAAGCACGAACGTGCGCTGGAACTGTCGCGCCGCGATGCCGCGATGCAGGAAGACGCGCTGCCCGTCATCGGCCTGCTTGCCGCGGATCACCAGCTGGCTGTCCTCGATGGTGATCGTCAGGTCGGCCATCGTGAAGCCGGCGACCGCCAGGGTGATGCGCAGCTCGTTGTCGCCGAGCTGTTCGACATTGTAAGGCGGATAGCCGTCGCCGGAGATCTTGTTGACGCGGTCGAGCGCGCGCTCGAAATGCTCGAACCCGAGCAGCAGGGGCGAATTGAACAGCGACAATCGCGACATCATGCTTCTCCTCGACCGAGCGAGATCCGTCGCCGGGCCCAAGGGCGGCACCCGGAGACGGCGATGCGAATTCCGCCATAATTTGGGATCATCGGGGTCACCGATCAAGCGGCGTCGAAAACCCCGGACAGCCCAACCCCGGACTGCCCTGGGCGGGTCGCGGCGAGGGTTCTTTCGCTCGCGCCCCCGAGCGCCCATATGGATGCGCCGATGCCCCCTTCGGCTGATGGATGGATCCGGTCAATGTCGAGACGAGCGCACGCAAATCGACTGGCGCTGCAGTGGCGCGTCCTGCTGTCGCTGGCTTTCTGTCTGGTTTTGGCATTCGCCCCGACGCTCGCGGAGGCGCGGGCGGGCCGGTCCTTCTCGATCGGCGGGGCCATCGGCTCCTCCGGCATCGGCAGCCGCGGCACGCGCACCTTCGAGCAAAACCGCGCCGCTCCGATCACCCGCAGCATGCAGACGCCGAGCGCAACCAGGCCGCTGTCCGGCGGCCCTGCCTACGGCGGCAGCTTCTTCCAGCGTCATCCGTTCCTGACCGGCATCGCCGGCGGATTTCTCGGATCGATGCTGTTCAGCCACATGGGCGGGTTCGGTCATGTGCTCGGCGGCATGCTGATGCTGGCGATCATCGCGCTGTTGATCTGGGTGGCGATACGCCTGTTCTCCGGCCGCGGCTTCTCGTTTGGCGCCATGGGCGCCGCTCCGGGCGGCGCGACGCCGCGCTCGGTCGGCGCTGCGGCCGCGCCCGCCTCGCTCTATCGCGGCCAGGACACCACGGTCGACGACCGCGACCTCAGCGCTTTTCAATCGATCCATGCGGCGGTGCAGGAGGCGTGGGGAAACAGCGACCTCGGCCGCCTGCGCCCGCTGATGACGCCCGAGATGCTGAGCTATTTCTCCGAGGAATTGACCCGCAACGCCAGCCAGGGTGTGCAGAACGTCGTCTCGAACGTCAACCTGCTGAAGGGCGAGATCACCGAAAGCTGGGTGGAGGACGATCTGCAATACGCCACCGCGTACCTGCAGTGGAGTGCGCTCGATTTTGTCGTGCGGCTCGGCAGTGCGCCCGGTGCGGCCGATTCAGTGGTCAGCGGCGACCCGCGGACGCCGGTCGAAGCCGAAGAGATGTGGACCTTTGTCCGCCGCCGCGGCGGCAATTGGCTGCTGTCCGCCGTCCAGCAGGTGTGAGGCGGCCCGGCGTCGCTCAGGGCCAGGCCGCCTCGGGCGGCAGCGACATCAGGATCGCTTCGACATTGCCGCCGGTCCTGAGGCCGAAGCGGGTGCCGCGATCGTAGAGCAGGTTGAATTCGACGTAGCGGCCGCGGCGGATAAGCTGGTGACGGCGCTGCTCCGCGGTCCACGGCAGCGTCATCCGCGCCCGCACGAGGCGCGGATACACCTTGAGGAACGCCTCGCCGACCGCCTGGACAAAGGCGAAGTCGCGCGCCCAATCGGCGCTGTCGAGATCGTCGAAAAAGATGCCGCCGGCGCCGCGCGGCTCGTTGCGGTGCGGCAGGTAGAAATATTCGTCGCACCATTTTTTGAAGCGGGCGTAGCAGCCAGGGTCATAGGTGGCGCAGGCCGCTTCAAGGGCGGCGTGGAACTGTTCCGCGGCACCCTCATCGGGGTAGATCGGGGTGAGGTCGGTGCCGCCGCCGAACCAGGCTTTGCGGGTGACGATGTGGCGCGTGTTCATGTGGACGGCCGGCACCAATGGCGAGCGCAGATGCGCGACGAGCGAGATGCCGCCCGCCCAGAACCGCGGATCCTCGGTGGCGCCGGGGATCTCGTTGCGGAATTCGGGCGCGAACTCGCCGAACACGGCCGAGACGTTGACCCCGACCTTCTCGAAGACGCGCCCCTTCATCACCGCCATCGTGCCGCCGCCGCCGCCCGGCCGCTCCCAGGGCATGCGCACGAAACGCCCGGCCGGCATCGTGTCGTGGTCGGGGCCGGCATACTCCGCCTCGATCGCCTCGAAGGCCGCGCAGATGCGGTCGCGCAAGGCCTCGAACCAGGCCACCGCTTCGCTCTTCCGGTCAGCCATTGCGCACTTTCCTTGGATGCCGGGATTCTCCGGTGTGACGAATTGGCGGGTTGGTTCTGGACGATAGCGCCGGCCGCCGATATTGCCCAAGATCGCTGCATTTGATAATGCGGTCGCGCTTGTTGGAGCGGATATGAAGCAGCATCGGGTGGCGATCCTTGGCGGGTCGGGGTTCATCGGCCGCTATGTGGTGAAGCGCCTGGCCGAGCGCGGCGACGTCCTGACCGTCGGCGGACGCCATGCCGCCGATGCCAAGTTCCTCAAATTGAAGGGCAATGTCGGGCAGGTCGGCCTCGTCAATTTGGCGATCGACGACGAGCGGAGGCTGCCGGCGTTTGTCGCCAACAACGACACTGTCGTCAACCTCGTCGGCATCCTGCGCGAGAGCGGCGCCCAGCGCTTCGACCTTGCGCATCATGCCGCGCCGGCCCGGCTGGCGCGGCTGGCGCGCGAGGCCGGGGTCGAACGCTTTGTCCATATGTCGGCGATCGGCGCCGACGCGCGCGCGCCCTCTGCCTATGCCCGCAGCAAGGCGGCCGGCGAGGAGGCTGTGCGCGACGCCTTCCCGACCGCGACGATCCTGCGCCCCTCGGTCGTGTTCGGCCCGGAGGACCAGTTCTTCAACCGCCTGGCGGCATTGGCGACGATCTCGCCGATCGTCCCGCTGATCGGCGGCGGCGAGACCCGCTTTCAGCCGGTCTATGTCGGCGATGTTGCCGATGCGGTGGTCCGCGTTATCGACGATCCGACGACGGCCGGGCGCACCTACGAGCTCGGTGGACCCAAGGTCTACAGCCTGCGCGCCTTGACCGAACTGCTGCTCGGCGAGATCCGCCGCAAGCGGCTGCTTGTCGACCTGCCGTTCGGGCTTGCCGCGGTGCAGGCGCGGCTGATGTCGATCCTGCCCGACCCGCCGTTGACGCCGGACCAGGTCGAAATGTTGCGGCGCGACAATGTCGTGTCGTCCGGGGCGCTGACGCTGGCGGCATTGGGCGTGACGCCGACCGCGGTCGAGGCGGTGGTGCCGAGCTATCTCGGCCGCTTTCGCCACGGCGGCTGGTATGCGCGCGAACGCACGGTATAGTGAGAGGGTACTCGATGATGCTTGCAACCCGGCGCGCGCTGCTCCTGGCGATCGCCATTCTGACGATCGGAGGAAGGGCAATGGCGGCTGATCCGGAAGACACGCTGTACATGGATGTGCCCGCCGGGCGGGTGGTGATCGCGATGCGCCCCGATCTCGCGCCCGCCACCTGCGCCCAGATCAAGGCATTGGTGCGGCGCGGGTTTTATGACGGCGTGCCGTTCCACCGGGTGATCGCCGGGTTCATGGCGCAGACCGGCGACCCGACCGGCACCGGCACCGGCGGCTCCGGCCACAAGCTGAAGGCCGAGTTTTCCGCCGAA
>DATLTH010000298.1:0-2685 GCA_035533695.1 Allostellaceae bacterium
CGCAGATGCTTTATCCGAGCGGCGGGGGATCAAGGCTAATCCCGAGAAGAGGAAACAGCTAAGAAAGCTGCGCGAACAGGTGAACCAGGACTGTGCCGAACTGGCAGAGTTGACCGCGCTGATTGGACAGCCCGTACCTGATGACCTCGATGCGGATTGGCTCCTGCAAAAGGCCCAAAAGTTACGAGAAAAAGAAAAGGAGTTTTCCGGGACGCTGCAACCTGTCGCGAACCTGCTGAAAAGCCTGCTCTTGCCCGGCAATGTGCTGGAACCGGAGGTTGCGCGACTGGTGCGAGATAGCGTTGAAATTCTCGAAGCTTGGCCGCTTCGTTATGGCGATCTGAGTGATTGGCTGCTCAAGCTGGCGTCGGAACGGGGCGCGGCCGGTGGTGAAATTTTGCGCGCTCGTCCTGTACAGGGCGAGGTCGATCACACCGCGTTAAGTCGCGAGTTCATCGCGAGGTTTCCGAAGATCCGGGCCGCCCTTGCCAAATGAGCCGCAATGGCTGCCGATAGAGGCGGTCATCGAACACAATCGGCTTGAGGTGGCGGCGACCGGAGAGCACCACTTCGTTCGTGATCTTGGCCTTCTCGAAAGCGCGCTGGCTCGCCCGCGCAATGCATTCGCTTACGGCGAAGAGGATGTTTTGGTCCTTGCTGTCGCTTTGATGGCCGGCGTCGCGCGGGCGCATGCCTTTGAGCAAGGCAACAAGCGTACGGCGTTTGAGGCGATGTGGCATTTTCTTCGCCTCAACGGCTACGATCTGGCGATTGACGACTCCCAGTCTTGGGCGGATCCAGTCGTCGCGTTGATCGAGCACCGCTCGACCGAGGAGGAGTTCGCCCGCGCCCTTCGGCCTTTCATTGTGCCGCGGCCTGCGTGACAGGTGCGCCCGCTCGCGGCCGGCCGGCGGCGATCGTGGCGAACGCAGCGTCGGGGCCATGCGCGAAACGCGCTGGCCATTCGGCGGGCGGGCTTCTAGCTTAGCGCCATGTTCACCGGG
Source organism: Allostellaceae bacterium (assembly GCA_035533695.1). Classification (GTDB taxonomy): domain Bacteria; phylum Pseudomonadota; class Alphaproteobacteria; order ATCC43930; family CGMCC-115725; genus DATARH01. The sequence goes on from DATLTH010000298.1 coordinate 1,005, forward strand.
ATCATCACCGATGTCGGCCATGTGCGGCGGTTGCGCCGCGACAAGGGGGCGGGCGGCGGCCTCGCGCTGACCATTGCGAGCGCCTATGACAGCGCCCTCATTCCGCTCGGCGCCTCGATCGGCTGCTCGGGGCCGTGCCTCACCGTCGTCGCGGTCGAGCCGGGCGGGTTTTCCGTCGAGGCTTCGGCCGAGACGCTGGCATGCTCGACCCTGGGCGATTGGGTCGAGGGGACAAGGGTCAACCTCGAACGCGCCTTGCGGGTCGGCGACGAGTTGGGCGGGCATATCGTCTCCGGCCATGTCGACGGGGTCGCGCGGCTGCTCGACCGCCGGCCGGAGGGGGATTCGGTGCGGTTCGTGATCGAGGCGCCGGCCGAGCTGATGCCCTATGTCGCGTCCAAGGGGTCGGTCGCGCTCGACGGCGTGAGCCTGACCGTCAACGAGGTCGCGCGCGACTATTTCGGCGTCAACATCATTCCCTACACCCTGACGCATACCAGTCTCGGCGAGGCGCGGCCCGGCCAGCGGATGAATTTCGAGATCGACCCGATCGCGCGCTATGTCGCCCGGCTGCTCGGGACGCGCGCGCAAGACAGGGGAGAGGCCGCCACATGACCCGAGCCCCGCATCTACTGCTGATCGAAGCCCCCTATTACGCGCATATCGCGGCATTGCTGCGCGACGGCGCGCAGCGCGCGATCGCCAAGGCCGGCGCGACCTGCGAGATCGTCGCGGTGCCCGGCGCCTTCGAAATCCCGCCGGCGATCGCGCTGGCGGCGAAATCGGTCGAGCGCTTCGACGGGTTTGTCGCGCTCGGCTGCGTCATTCGCGGCGAGACCACCCACTACGATCATATCTGCGCCGAAACCGCGCGGTCGTTGCAGGACCTCGGGGTGCAGGGCGGGCTCGCGGTCGGCTACGGCATTCTGACGGTCGAGACCGAGGCGCAGGCCTTGGTGCGCGCCGCTCCCGACGGGCGCGACAAGGGCGGCGAGTCGGTCCGCGCGTGCCTCGCGCTGATCGAGCTGAAGCGCCGGTTCCAGGGGCGGGAGAGTTGAGCGCGGCGAGTACGGCGGAAGGTCCGGCGCGTCACGGTGCCGCGCGCCGCCGCAGCGTTGCCCGGCTCGGCGCGATCCAGGCGCTCTATCAGCTCGAACTGAACCCCGGCCTCGGGCCGGATGCGGCGATCCGCGAGTTCGTGCGCGACCGTCTCGGCCGCGAGATTGATGGCGATGTCTACGGCGAGGCGGACGAGGCGCTGTTCGCCGACATCGTTCGCGGCGTCGCCACCGACCGCGAGCGGCTCGACGAGACCCTGTCGGCAGCGCTCAGCGATGAATGGCCGCTGGCGCGGCTCGAGACATTGTTGCGGCTGATCCTCGAAGCCGGCGCCTACGAGCTGGCGCACCGGCCCGACATCCCGCCGCGGGTGACGATCAGCGAATATGTCGCGATCGCCTACGCCTTTTTCTCCGGCAAGGAGCCGGGTTTGGCGAACGGCGTTCTCGACCGCCTGGCGCGCGCCCTGCGCGGCGCCGATCTCAGCCAGCCGTGAACGGTGTTGTAAGTCCACAGGGGCTCGGCGAATTCGGGCGGATCGCGCGGTTCTTCGCGCCGCTCGCCGGGCCGGGCGGGCTCGGCCTCAAGGATGACGCGGCGCTGGTCGACTGCGCTCCGGGGC
>DATLTH010000299.1:0-3368 GCA_035533695.1 Allostellaceae bacterium
GCGCCGCCACTGCGCCGGCAACGGCTTGCCGATCAACCGAGCCAGAGCGTCCAGTTCACCCGCCGCCTGACGGCGGACCCGCTCGGCGATGCGATCCAGTTCGAGCTGCGCGGACGGGTCTTCGCCGCGATCAGCGGCATAAAAAATCTTGTATAAAAAGCGCTCGAAAGCGGGCCTCCACCTGATCGCGTCAACCAGTTTGTCACCACCCATTTTGCGAATCAGCTGGGCTGCCTCGCAGACGAAAATAAAAAACGACCGGTTGCGGGGCGGGCGCGTGGGATTGCTTCTCCGGGTCAAAACCATGGGCCGGTAACTCGCGTCGACTCCGATGAACTGATAGATCTCGCTTAGAAAGCTCAGCGGGTCAGATTTCAACTGCTCATAGTAGAGCACCAGAATCTGGTCGCGTGGGAATAGATTGAAATAAACCTCAAGATTATCTCTGTACGCCAAGACGCGCGAGAAGTACGGGTGTTCGGCAATTTCGTCGAATGTCGAACCGAAGCGCCGGGTGTGGTTGTGCAACCACCGCAACAGCGAGACCGCAAATTCCCCCGGTTCGCGCAGGCAGCAGATTAGCCGAACGTCGGGAAGGTGGGTACGGATGCGCTGCGCTGCTTCCCTGTTCAAGTAGTAGTCGTGAGACACCTCGCCCACGGCCGCTGCCGAGCCGGCGTGTCTGAACTGGCGCAGGTACCAATCCCAACCGCGGTCATAATTGTAATCGAAGAACTGGAGGTCCTTTCCCGGCACGAACACGTCCGGGTGTTCGCCGAGCGCATCGTAAACCCACGTCGATCCGGATTTCGGGGTGCCAATGTAGAGAAAGGTTGGGTGGGGCGCGGAATTGGTCATCGGGCAGTGCGCTACGTGGCCCGCAGCCGTTCGGACGCTCTCGGTTCGGTCAATGACGCTCGCGGAATTGCGGGCCAAAGCATTGACCCTGGCGTCGGTGTTGTTTCCCATTGCGTTCACCTCAACGGAGCGCATTTTGCGATCGGGCAGCAAAGAAATGGTTAATGAACATCCCCGATTGGGTCCTTATGGCCGGCGTGAGGGCGAGCGGCCGCGGTCCGAGCGAGGCGCATCTTCACCAAGAATTTATCGCGGTTCGCCTAGTTTGACCAGATGCCGGTCGATCCGATGAAGGACGCAGAGTTGGTTGCTGCCGATGCGGTCGAGAACCGGCGGGCGCCGTCCTCGGCCCTCTCCATTTGGCTCGCCGGCCTGGCGGCGGCGGGATCTTTCCTGATCTTTGGAGTGCTGACCGCCGGCCCGGCTGGCGCCCGCCTGATCTACGGCTGGTTCCTCGGCGTCTCGCTGATTCGCCTGCTGCCGCTCGGCGCGCTGCTGCTGGGCGGCATCGCGTTCGCGGTCATGTTGCGCGCGATGGGGCTGGCGCCGCGCGGCCAATCGTTGGCGAGCGCCTTGAGCGGCGATTGGCGCCGGTATGCGGCATTGCTGATCGCGGCGGCGGTCGGGCTGTCGCTGGCGGCGGTGTGGCTGTTGCGCGCCTTTCCCAACTCCGGCGACGAAGCCGCCTACCTGTTCCAGGCGAAGACGTTTCTGGCGGGCCGGCTGTGGAACCCGCTGCCGCCGGTGCCGGAGCTGTTCGCGACGTACCGGCTGCGCTTTCTGGGTGCGAAATGGCTCGCGACGTACCCCCCGGGCTGGGCAGCGCTGCTGAGCGGCGGCATGGGCTTGGGGTTGCCGGCATGGCTGGTCGCGCCGCTGTCCGGCGGCGTGTTGCTGTTTGCCCTCTTGAAGCTCGGGCTGCGTCGCGATGGTCCGCTCGGCGGTCTGCTCGCGGTCGGCCTGGTGGCGTTTTCGCCGTTTTTTGTGTTCAACGCCGCGTCTTACTTCAACCACGTCCCAGCGGCGGCGGCGGGCTTAATGTTCTGCTGGGCGGCGCGAGCCTTCCTTGACCGACCGCGGGTCGCGACGGCGCTGCTCGCGGGGCTGGCGCTCGGCGTTCTCGGCCTTATTCGACCGGAGGACGCGGCGATCTTCGCGCTGGCTTGCGGCGTCGAATTCTTCTGGCGGGCGCGCGGGCGGCATTACCGGCTGGCGCCGATCGTCGGGCTCGCCGGGCTGCCGTTTCTCGCGCTGCTGTCGCTCTATTACCTCGCGATCGGCGGTTCGGTGCTGCCCCCGGGGGTTCATACCGTCCATTTCGGCCTGTCGCCGATCGATAATGCGGGCCATCGGCTGAGTTTTACCCACCAGCTGGCGATGGCGCTCGACCGCATCGTGATGCTGGCGGAGTGGACCTCGCCCCTTTTGGTGTTGGGGGTCGCCGCCGCCTATGTCCATCTCACGCAGAAGCGGCGGCTGAATTTCATCGATCTCGTATTCCCGATGTTTGTCCTGGCCTATCTGCTGGTGCCGTTCGACGGCTCCAATCAATATGGCCCGCGGTATTATTTCGAGGCGTTCCCGTGCCTCGTCCTGACTCTCGTCAGCGGCCTCGCGCCGTTGCTGACGGACGCCGCCCGGCCGCAGAAATCGGCCGGCGCCTGGCTTTTGCTCTGGGCGCACGGCGCCGTCAGTCTGCTGGTGCTGGCGTTCGTCGCCTGGTGGATGCACATGCTGGTCGACCAGCGTCTCGATCTGCTTGACCAGGTCCGCGCGGCACATCTGCGCAATGCCGTGGTCGTCGTTGATGCGAGCACCAGCGTCATCTACCCGATGAAGCCGCGCGACCTCGTCCGCAATGGCATCGATGCCGACGGCAGCGTCATCTACGTCCTGGATATCCCGGAACTCTTGCCAAAACTGCAACAGGCTTTGCCGCAGCGGCGGTTTTACATCTACCAGCGCAATCCACAGAACCCGGTGGGGTCGCTGCGACCGCTGCGCTTGGCCGGCGGGCCTGCGCCGCACGATTGAGAACAGCAAGCCGGCCCGAGCGGTCCTTATGGCCGCGGCGTGGTGCCGGTTTGCCGCCGGATTAAAGACAGTCCCTCGAGGCCGGCGGGGAACGGCAGCGGTGACATCGGGCGCGCGGCGCAGCCGCCCGGGCGCCGGGCGACGCAGATCGAGCCGAAGCAGCGCGCCACCTTGAAGCCGAGTTGCGCCGGCGGCGGCGCGCGTTCGGTGCTGTCGTAGATGAGCGCGTCGAAGGCGGCCGCGCTCTGCGTCAACGCGGCTTCCTCGCTCGGCCAATACATCGGCACGGCGCGGTCGAGGTAGGTGTAGCCGCCATAGCGCACCCAGGCATTCTGGCCATAAAGACCGACGCCGCACAGCGCCGGCAGGCCGCGCACGTAATGTGTCGCCGCGAGATCGTCGTGCAGGCGAAAGCGCAGCACGGTCATCGCCGGTCCGCTCCACACTTTGGCCGAGACGCCGCCCCAAAGGGCCAA
>DATLTH010000300.1:0-3232 GCA_035533695.1 Allostellaceae bacterium
CAGTCGCCCGGCTCGTCCCAGCGGTTGGGCTTGCCGCCGTTTCCCCCATGGGAGCCATTTTGCCACGGCTGCAGCGCGATTTCGGGGTCGTAGCCGAGCACGCAGAACGGCGGGACGATGTCCTCCTTGAAGTTCTCGTACTGGTCATCGCCCCACACCAGCACGAAATCCGGGTTGAAATCGTCGAGGATCTTTCGGATCGCGCGGAAATCGTTGCCGAAGCGCTCGCCGCAGCGGTTGGCGGCGGCGAGGCCGTCATCGTTGCCGAGCTCCTCCATCAATTCCTTCGGCCAGTTGCGCGGGTCCTTGTAGTGCGGATCGACATTGGGCGCCTCCAGGACCCGCTTGAAGACGCCGGTCAGCGTCTCGTTCTTGCCGCACAAGGTCGGCCAATGGGTAACGCCGAGCCCAAGAATTTCCGCCATCTCCGTTCCTCCCGTTGCATTCCAGCTCCCTCTCTGCGTCATCCCCGGGCTTGACCCGGGGATCTGCCAGATGGCCGGGTCAAGCCCGGCCATGACGGAGAAAGGCGGCTGATCCAAGTTGATCGAGACTCGCTCCTAGTACTGCCCCTTCGGCTCGAGGCCGAAGGCGTGTTGGCCATACATGGTGCCGACGGCGTCCCAATTCAGGCTGACGTGGCGGGCGACGGCATTGGCGTCGCGCCAGGCGCGCTGCACCGGGTTTTCGAGGTGCAATCCGTAGCCGCCGGTCGAGGCGTTGAGCGCCTCCACCGCCTGCACCGCAAGCTTTGTCGCGTAAGCCTGGTTGCGCCGGGCGCGGATGCGGTCGCTGACCGTGATCTCGTCGCCGCGGCGTAATTTCGCCAGCGCGTTGCGCATGTCCGTCAGGAGGATCAGTTCGGCGGCGTCGACCGAGGCCGCCGCGTCGGCGAGGCGCAGTTGCACCGTGGCGAATTCCGTCATGCGCAGCCCGCCGCCGGCCAGCGCGCCGCGCGTCGTGCGGCCGGTCGTCATGTCGAGATAGGCGTCGAGCGCGCCCCGGGCGGCGCCGATCGCGGTCGAGGCCAGCATCGAGGCGCCGAGCATCAGTAACGGGATGCGGTAGATCGGGTTGTCGTGGTGGCGGGCGCCGGGCGAAGTGCCGGCGCGCGTCTCGCTGAACTTCAATACCCGGTGCTCGGGGATGAACAAATCCTCGACCGCGATGTCCTTGCTGCCGGTGCCGCTGAGGCCGCAGACAAACCAGTTGTCGATGATCCGGCAATCCTCGACCGGCAGCAAAAAGAAGGCGCCGTCGTATGGGGGCGCGTCGCCCGGCGGCTTGATCAACGCGCCGAGCTTGCCCCAGGAAGAGATGTCGCAGCCCGACGCGAACGACCAATGCCCGGTCAGGCGGTAGCCGCCCGGCGCCGGCACCGCCGTGCCGGTCGGGGCAAAGCAGGCGAAGGTGAAGGGGTCGGTGTCGCCGCTGCCCCACACTTCGCGTTGCGCTTCGAGCGGCCAATGCGCCATCGACATCCCGTTCGACACCGCGCCGTTGACCGTCCAGCCGGTCGAGGCGCACGCCGCCGAGATCGTCAGCGCAATCTTCAGCGCCACCTCGCCGTCATATTCGTAGCCGCCGAACATCGCGGGCCGGCAGGTGCGCAGCAATTCGGCGTCGCGGATGCGCTGCACGATATGCGGCGACAGACCGCGGTTGCGCTCGGTTTCCGGCGCCAAGGCGCGGATTTCGGGGACCATGGCGCGGGCCCGCTCGATCAGCTCCTGCGGGCTTGGCATAACGAGCGGACGGATTGCGGCGATGCTCATCCGGGCTGTCCCCAGTTTCCGCCAATTCTACCGCGCGCCAATCCCCGGCGGCAATGCGTTAGCGTTCGCCCGGTTCGCCGTCGCTTTCGGGGCCCTCTTCGGTTTCGACCCGGTAATTGCCGTTGAGCCAGCGGCCGAGATCGAGTTGGGCGCAGCGCCTTGAGCAGAACGGTCGGTGCTGCGGCGTCGCGGGCTTGCCGCAGTTCGGACATCGGCGCGGCTCGGGCGATCGCGGCGTCGCGCCGTTTCTTGTCGTGTCTTCTGCCATCGGCCCGATATCGCCCTACACCGCGACAATGTCAAAAGCCCGCGCATCACCGCCGGGCGCGAGCGCAAGCGCAATGGGGCGGCCGAGCCGGGTTTCGAGCGCGCGCAATGCCGCTGCGGCCGGGCCGCGCAACGCCGCGGCAACCGCCGGGATGACAACGAGGCGCCAGTTCGCCGCCGGCCGGGCGCGGGCTTCCCGGTAGAGCGCCCGCAGCGCCTCGAAGGCGAGCGCGGCGGCGCTTTTCCCGAGGGTTTGCGGTTCCAGCATCGCCGCGCTGAGCGGGCGGTTGCGCCGGGGCCGCACGATCTCGAGGTGGCCGAGCCGCGTCCAGCCGAGGACCTGCGGCGTTACCGGGTCGCCGGCCAGTGCGGCGACCATCGCCTGGCGCACGCGCTCGCGCGGGCGGCGCCCGTCGAGCGCGGCAAAGTCAACGACGATGCCGCCGCCAAGCTGGCGCAGCCGCAGCTGGCGGGCGATCGCGTCGACCGCGGCGATGTTTGCCGCGGCGATGCTGCGTTCGGCCGATCCCGCCACGGGGCTGCCGGTATCGACGTCGATCAGCACCGCGGCTCGGGTTTCCTCGATATGGATGCTGCCGTCGCCGCCGAGCGCGAGCGTCGGCGACAGCGCAGCCTCGAACAAGGCATCGAGATCGACCGGCCAGTCCGCCGCGGCACGATGCGCAACATCGGCAACCGGAAATACCGCCCGCAATTCGCCCAGCACCGCCGCGTCGTCGGCGAGCACGAGGTCGGGCTTGCCCGGCAGCCGCAGCATCAGCGCGCCCGCGAACCCGCCCATTGGGGCAAGTTGCTGCGGCGGGTCAAGCGGCGCGGCCTCTTCGGCAAGGCGCGCCGGATCGGCCGGCGGGGCGAGCCGCGTCGATAACAGCGCGCCCTTGTCGCCCTGCGCTTCGCGGCGGATTTGGACGACAACGCGCGCGCCCTCGTCGAGGTTTGCGGTGCCGCCTGCCGGTCGGATCGGCAGAAACCCCGGCCGCTCGTCGCCGATATCGACCAATGAAGCCGCGAGCCCGGCGATATGCCGCACGACCCGGCCGAGATGGATGCTGCCGGCCGGGCGCGTGTCGCCGCGCTCGACATGCAGCTCGACCACGACGCCGTCTTCGAGCCAGGCGGCGCGCCACTCGCCGGGGCCGGCGGCGATCAACAGCTCGCGGCGCAACGCG
>DATLTH010000301.1:0-2414 GCA_035533695.1 Allostellaceae bacterium
TCTTTGTCGGCCGCCGCATCGACATGCCGGCGGGGCTGGCGGCGTGGCAGATGCCGCAGGGCGGCATCGACCCGGGCGAGACGCCGCGCGAAGCGGCCATTCGCGAGCTCAAGGAAGAGGTTGGCACCGACGACGCAGAGATCATCGCCGAAAGCCGCGTTTGGCTGCATTACGAACTGCCGGACGAGCTGCGCTCGCATCTCGGCGGGTGGTGGAGCGGGCGCTGGCGCGGCCAGCGCCAGAAATGGTTTGCGATGCGCTTCAGGGGCAAGGATGCCGATATCGATCCGGCCCGCACCGAGCACCCGGAATTCGACGCCTGGGAATGGGTCGTGCCCGAACGGCTGCCCGAGTTGATCGTGCCGTTCAAGCGCCAGCTCTATCTCGACGTGCTCGCCGAGTTCCGCGAGCACTGGGGCGGCGGCCGGAAACCCTCAACCGGGTAATCGCGCGACCGCGGCATCGATTGCGGCGGCATCGGGCATCGCGCTCTGCGCGCCGCGCGCGAGGCAGGCAAGGCCGGCGGCGGCGCTGGCGCGGCGCAATGCCGCGGCGAGGGTGAGCCCACGCTCCAGCCCCGCCGCCAGCACGCCGACAAAGGTGTCGCCGGCGCCCGTCGTATCGACCGGCTCGATCGCCAGCGCGGGGATGTCGAGACGCCCGCCATCGCTGAGAAAAGCCGCAGAGCCCGCGCCGCCGCGGGTCACGACGAGAGCCTGCCGCAGATGGCGAGCGAGCGCTGCGGGGTCGGCTCCGAGCGTGGCGGCTTCGCCCTCGTTGGCGACCAAAATGTCGATCGCCGCGAACATCGCCGTGTCGATCGGGGCCGCCGGGGCGAGGTTCAGCACGGTGCGGGCGCCGGCGGAGCGGGCGCGTCGGATCAAGGCCCAGTTCTCCGATGCCGGCACCTCCATCTGGCAGACGAGCAGGGTGCCGGGGCCGAGCACGGCGTCGGGCACGCTCGCCGCCGTCGCCTCGCGATTGGCGCCCGAGGCCACGGCGATCAGGTTCTCGCCGCGCGGCTCGCCCTCCGCCGCGACCATGATCGCGGCCACGCCGGTCGGGCGCGCGGCCCGCCACACCAGGCCCAGATCGACCCCGTCGCGGCGCAGATTGGCGAGCGCAAGCTCGGCAAAGGCGTCGTAGCCGACCATGCCGGCCAGCATCACCGATGCCCCGGCGCGGCGTGCGGCGAGTGCCTGGTTGGCGCCCTTGCCGCCGGGCAGCAGCGCATAATCGCCGCCGAGCACGGTCTCGCCCGGCCGCGGCAATAGCGGCACCGGCACGACCAGATCGATGTTGATCGAGCCGAAGACCAGGATCACGGTAGCAATGCCTTCGCCCGGTTTTCCGGCTGGCGTTGGCGTCGCTGGGGTGCCGGAGGGATATGTCGCATGCTCGATAACGCCAGGCTTGCTCGTTTCGTCGACCAGTGCTGGGGCGATGCGATCGTCCCCACCCTGATCGATTACATCAGGATCCCGAACAAATCGCCGGCCTTCGATCCCGACTGGGCGGCGCACGGCCATATGGAGGAGGCCATCCTTCTATTCGAGCATTGGGCGCGCGAGCGCATCGCCGCCCTGCCGGGTGCGACGCTCGAGATCATCCGCCTGTCCGGGCGCACGCCGCTGATGCTGTTCGACATCCCGGGCAGCGGCGGCGATACGGTGCTGCTCTACGGCCACCTCGACAAGCAGCCGGAGATGGTCGGCTGGGCGGAAGGATACGGGCCGTGGACCCCGCGGATTGACGGCGACAAGCTCTACGGCCGCGGCGGCGCCGACGACGGCTATGCGATGTTCGGCGCGCTCGCCGCGCTGTCGGCGTTGCATGACCAGGGCGTGCCCCATGCCCATTGCGTCATCGTCATCGAAGCGTGCGAAGAATCCGGCAGCTACGATTTGCCCTATTACATCGATCACCTCGCGGCGCGGATCGGCCGCCCCGCGCTCGTCATCTGCCTCGATTCGGGCTGCGGCAATTACGACCAGTTGTGGATGACGACCTCGTTGCGCGGCATCGCCGCCGGCACGCTGACGGTCGAGGTGCTGGCGGAAGGGGTGCATTCGGGCGACGCATCTGGGGTCGTGCCGTCGAGCTTCCGCATTCTGCGGCAGCTCTTGTCGCGCCTCGAAGACGAGACCAGCGGCGACATCCGCCCAGCTTCGCTCTATGCCCAGATCCCGGCCGAGCGGCTCGATCAGGCGAAGCGCGCCGCCACAGCGCTCGGCGACGCCGTTTACAGCAAGTTTCCGTTCGCCGGCGGCACCAGGCCGATGGCGGACGACCTGACCGAACTGGTGCTCAATCGCACCTGGCGCCCGCAGCTCGCAATCATCGGCATCGACGGATTGCCGAAACCGGCCGATGCCGGCAACGTGCTGCTGCCCTATACGAATGCCAAATTGAGC
>DATLTH010000302.1:0-3065 GCA_035533695.1 Allostellaceae bacterium
GGCGAACAGGCGGGCACGGTCGGCCTTGCTCTCGAAGCCATAGGGGCCATCACGGTCCTCGTCGCGGTCGTCGTTGAGCAGCTTGCTGGTGAGCTGCATCGCGGCCGACTTCTTGGTGCCGTAGAACTGGGCGGCTCCGAATGCGGAGCTGACGAAGGCGCCGGTGATCCGTTGCAGGTGGATTTGCAAAGCCTTCTCGTTCAGCGCGGTCCCGAATGCCTTGGCGGCGCTGGCGATATGCTCCCCGGTCGCGTCGCGGATGCTGTCGTAGTCAACGGCTTCCAGGCCGAAGGTGCGGACGAGGTTATCGGCCAGGCTCTGATGCGGGGCGAGGCGGGTGACCAGCTCGAAGGTGATGGACTGGCGCGCTGGCTGGGTGCGGGACGTGGTGGTCTTCGCGTTTGGCTGGGTGGGCTTCTTGGTCATGATCTCGATCCTTTCTCTGCCCGGGAGGCTCGCCGGCGTTGTGCCGGCGTCCGCCCCCTCGGGTGCGGTTTCCTTGGCCGGGCACAGGCGGCCGGAGAGAAAGGCGCGCACTTGCGCGGGACCAGAGCCACGCGCAGCTCGCCCTTGCGAGCGAGCATGGCGAGGACCCACCCTTTCGCGGAGGACGACGCCCGGCTTAAACCGCACGCATCCGAAGGGGGTGACGCCCGACACACCACACCGGCCCTCCCCGTGAGGCACAGAGAGAGACCGCAGCTTCATGGCCGGGCCACCCAGCCAAACGCGCAGCGCCATGGCGTCCACCCGGCGCGTCGGATCAGCCACACTGATGGGCTGGTTGCCCGCCCAGTAGCATGCCGCCGATACCGAACCGCTCCTCCCCGGCTGTCAGACGTTGACTGGCATCGTCCGCATGATCGGGGAGCCTGCCGCGTTCGCTGAGGTTGGAGGGAGGAGATGAACGCAGGCTTGCGGATCTGCCGCTCGGCATCCTCCTGCGCTGTCGTGCTCTGGCTGTCGGCTCTGCCGGTCTCGCACCAGGCGGCGGGTGGATGCGCTCGGTCAAGCTGCTCGACGACGATTGCGCCGACCCGTTTGGTGTGCCGGCGCAGAGCAGGATGGACCTTGCCCGCCTCGCCACCCGTTGATGGCTCATGGGCCTGTGGCCGTGGACGGTCGGGGGTGCAATCGCTGCCTGCGCACGTCAGCGGCAGGGCAGGGGGCTGCCGGAAGGCGAGTGCCGATCAAGCGGCGATCAGCAAGGTCCTCAGCCGTTCGAGCTGACCGATTTCCTGGCGAAGACGGCGCATGCGGGGGCCGTAGGTCGCCTCCAGCCGCATCGCTGCGGCGAGGTAGCGATGCCAGGTGGTCCGGTCCCAGCGGTCGCGGTCGGAGGCCGCGTTTGTCCGGGAGCGCGTGCCCAGGGCTGCTGCCTCACAGGCGGCTATCATCTCGGTTTCGAGTTCGGCCAGACGCGCGCGGCGGAAGTCGGTCTGCAGGGTCAGCAGCATGTGGCTGAGCGGGTGCGGCAAAGTCGGGCGCGCGGATGACGATCGGGTCGGTACCGGGTGGCTGATCGTCGATGGCGGTGACATGGCTCCGCCATCCGGAGAGAGATGGGTCATGGCGATGTCCTCGGGATAAAGCCCACCTGCCCCGGTGCTGTGGCCAGGGCAGACGCTGCTGTCGGGTCAGGCGGCTTCGCGCTCCGCCGGATCGTCGTTGTCGAAGCCGGCAGCGTCTTCGTCGCCGGCCTCGGGGTCGGCACTGCCGTCTTCGCCATCTTCGCCGGTCACCGGGCCGACCCAGCCGGCGCCGTGGCGACCGTGCGGGCGTTCAGTCGCCGCTTCCTGCTCCCCCGGTGTCAGCCGGAAGAGTGCGCCCGGATAGACGAAAATGCCGTCCTTGAAGCGCGTGACCATGCGCGCCCGCGTGTCTTTCGCGCGGGGCGCGATGTTGACGCTCTCGGCCACGGCGGCGGTCTCCAGCGCGCCGCGCGACAGACATGACAGGAACTCCTCGGTCGCCATGTTCGGCAGCCGGAGCGAAGCGCCGATCGCCTCGCCGGCGATCCGGGCGAAGGGCCCGCTCTGCGAGCGGTTCTCCCGGCACGACAGCACGCCGGTCAGCATGCGTCGCGCGACTTGGCGCAGCAGGTCGAGGTCGGCCGTCAGCACACCGCCTTCGGTGATCTCGCGGCAGATTGCCTGACGGTCCTCCCCGCGCAGGTCGCTGCCGCTGTCGACGGAGACGTTGTCGCCGCCGAAAGCGAGGATCAGCAGGCCAAGCAGGGTATCGTCCTCGATCGGCGTGTCGGCGAGCGCCTGATGCAGCGCATCGGTGCGCAGGTCGCCGATCATGGCGACGCCCTTCTGCGTCACGTCGGGCCGGGTTCGCGCGGTGGGCGCGTCTTCGTCGTCGCTCCCGCCGCCAACCGGACCGGTCGTGGGCCTGGTGCCATCCGCGGGTTTGGCGACCTTCTTCGGCTCGGGCAGCCGATAAGCGACGGTCTGCACCTCGCCTGTGCGCGCGTCGATGTAGTGCCCGACCAGATCGGTCTTGCCGGGCTTGCTGTAGACGCGCTCGGCCTTCTTCGGCAGTTGGCCTTGGCCGTAATCATTCACCGGCAGGAGGGTGCCGCGCTCTGGCAGGTTGTTCTGCAGCCACTCCTGCTGGGCGCCGAAGAACCCCTCGACGTTCGTGGTGTAGCGGCTGTCCTCGCCGGGCGGGGCGAACAGGTCGTCCTCCCAGACGATGCCGTACGCCTTCGCCAGATCGTCGCCGAATTGGGCGGCCGAGGCCGGCATGCGGCGCTTGGCGAGAGCGCGGGCGACCTCATACCAGGCGACCTCGGTCTGGCCTTTCTTCGGCTTGTGCTTCTTCCACACCTGGGCCTGTTCCTCCCGCGCCGCGGCGGCGATCGTGCGCAGCTGCTCCTCGTTCGGCATGCTGCCGAGCGCCATCACGTCGAGCATCGGCGGATGCAGCTGCGCCAGCAGCTTCAGGCGGCGCACGGTGCGCACCGACAAGGCGAGCGCGTCACCGATGGCCTGCTCGTTCCAGCCCTGGGCTTCGAGCCGCTCGATCGCGCGCCAGATATCGACGCTCGACATCGAGGC
>DATLTH010000303.1:0-5178 GCA_035533695.1 Allostellaceae bacterium
GTTCGTCAACGATTTCGGCGTCGTCATCAACCCGCTATTGGTGGCGGGCCAGGCGCATGGCGGCATCGTCCAGGGGATCGGCCAGGCCTTGCGCGAACACACGGTCTACGACCCGGACGGGCAATTGCTGACCGGCTCCTACATGGATTATGCGATGCCGCGCGCCGACGACGCGCCCCGCTTTGTCCACGCCAGCCACCCGGTGCCGGCGACGACCAACCCCTTGGGCGCCAAAGGCTGCGGCGAAGCGGGCTGCGCCGGCGCGCTGCCGTCGGTGATGAATGCACTCATTGACGCGCTCGCGGAATTCGGCATCCGCCACATCGACATGCCGGCCACCCCCGAGCGCGTCTGGCGGGCGATCCGCGACGCCTCCCGCGGCGGCTAAGCGTTCGGGGCGAATTGACAGGGCGCGGCGCCGCTTGTAGCGTCCATCCGCATCGCTCTTAGCAGCGTGCGCGACTCCTCCCCATATCGGGGAGGCGGCCGGTCCGCGAGTGTCGCGCGCCGGCCCGTTTGACATTGGACACCGGCATGTTCGAAAGCCTCAGCGACCGCCTCAACGACGTGTTCGACCGCCTGCGCCGGCGCGGCGCCTTGTCCGAGGACGACGTCACGGCCGCGTTGCGCGAAATCCGCATCGCGCTCTTGGAAGCCGACGTTGCCCTGCCGGTGGTGCGCGACTTCATCAACGCGGTGCGCGAGAAGGCGGTCGGCCAGGACGTCGTGCGCTCGGTGACGCCGGGGCAGATGGTCGTCAAGATCGTCCACGATCATCTCGTCGAGATGCTCGGCGGCAGCGAGCCGCGGCCCCGCGGCGCCGGCGATATCGATCTCAATGCGACGCCGCCGGTCGCGATCATGCTGGTCGGGTTGCAGGGTTCGGGGAAGACGACGACCGCGGCAAAGATCGCGCTGCGCCTCAAAAACCGCGAGCGCAAGAAGGTCTTGATGGCCTCGCTCGACGTGCAGCGCCCGGCGGCGCAGGAGCAATTGGCCCAGCTCGGCCGCCAGACCGGCGTCGCGACCTTGCCGATCGTCGCCGGCCAGCGCCCGGTCGAGATCACCCGCCGCGCACTGCAGGTCGGCCGCACCGAGGGCTACGATGTCGTGCTGCTCGACACCGCCGGCCGCCTTCACGTCAACGAAGAATTGATGCTCGAAGTCGCCGCGGTGCGCGAGGCGGCCGACCCCTATCAGACCCTGCTCGTCGCCGATGCGATGACCGGGCAGGACGCGGTCAACGTCGCCAAGGCGTTCGGCGAGCGCGCCGGCGTCACCGGCATTGTGCTGACCCGGGTCGACGGCGACGCGCGCGGCGGCGCGGCCTTGTCGATGCGCGCGATCACCGGCAAGCCGATCGTGCTGATCGGCACCGGCGAGAAGGTCGAGGCGCTCGAACCGTTCCACCCCGAGCGCATCGCCGGGCGCATCCTCGGCATGGGCGACGTTGTCAGCCTCGTCGAGAAGGCGGCGGAAACCGCCGACCAGGACGAAGCCGAAAAGCTCGCGCGCAAGATGCAGAAGGGCGAATTCGATCTCGACGATCTCGCCGGCCAATTGCGCCAGATCCGCCGGATGGGCGGGATGACCGGCATGCTCGGCATGCTGCCCGGGGTCGGCAAGATCAAGAAGCAGATGGCCGACGCAAACATCGACGAGAGCATCATCAAGCGCCAGGAAGCGATCATCGGCTCGATGACCAAATCCGAGCGCAGGAACCCCAAGCTCTTGAACGGCTCGCGGCGGCGGCGCATCGCTTCCGGCTCCGGCACCTCGGTCCCCGACGTCAACCGTCTGTTGAAGCAGTATCAGGACATGGCCGGGATGATGAAGAAGATGAAAAAGCTCGGCGAAAAGGGCCTGATGCGCCACGGCCTGTCGGCCCTGATGCCGCAGGGCTTCCGGCATTGAGGATGCTGCCCCTCACCCTCCCGCCGCTTCGCAGCGGCTTCCGCCAACCAAAACTGGTACGTTTGAGAGGTCACGCATGTCCCTGAAAATCCGGCTCGCCCGCGGCGGGGCCAAGAAGCGGCCGTTCTATTCGATCGTCGTCGCCGACGCGCGCAGCCCGCGCGACGGGCGGTTCATCGAAAAGCTCGGCACCTACAACCCGATGCTGGAGCGCAGCCATGCCGACCGGGTGACGCTGAAAGAGGAGCGCATCAAGCACTGGCTCGGCGTCGGCGCGCAGCCGACCGAGCGGGTGGCGCGCTTCCTCGGCACCGCCGGCATCATCGAGAAGCCGCCGATCCCCGAGCGCCCATTCAAGGCGACGCCGAAGGCCAGGGCGCAGGAGCGCGCCAAGGCGGCTGAGGAAGCCGCCGCCGCGGCGCGCGGCTGAGCGACGCGCGTCAGGTCGGGCCGGGCCAGCCAATGAGCGCCGCGGAAAAGCGCGTCTGCGTCGGGGTCGTCACCGGTGCGCATGGCGTGCAGGGTGCGGTGCGCCTGAAGAGCTTCACCGCCGATCCCGCGGACGTGGCGCGCTATGGGCCGCTCGAAGACGAGGGCGGCGAGCGGCGTTTCCGCCTGCGCATCACCGGCACCGCGAAGGGCGTCGTGATCGCCAGGCTGGCGGACATCGACGACCGCGACCAGGCCGAGGCGTTGCGCGGCTTGCGGCTCTATCTGCCGCGCGCGGCATTGCCGCCCGTCGGTGAGGAAGAATACTACCACGCCGATCTGATCGGCCTCGACGCCGCGTTGGGTGACGGCACCCCGGTCGGGCAGGTTCGCGCAGTGCATGATTTCGGCGCCGGCGACACGCTCGAAATCGAGCGCCCCGAGGGTCCGCCGGTCATGGTCCCGTTCACCCGGGCGATCGTGCCGATCGTCGATCTCGAGGCGGGAAGGCTGGTGCTCGACCCGCCACCGGGGCTGCTCGAACCGTCCAGCAAGAACCCTCTCCCCCCAAGCGGGGGGAGAGGGAAGGGTGAGGGGGGCAAACTCCGCGGCCGCCGCCTCCCCCTCACCCCGGCCCTCTCCCCCAATGGGGGAGAGGGGGTACAGGGGGCGGAGGAGACCGCATGACCTGGCAGGCGACGGTGCTGACGATCTTTCCGGAGATGCTGCCGGGCCCGCTTGCTTATTCGCTGGCCGGCAAGGCGTTGGAGGCCGGAATCTGGCGTCTCGAAACGGTGGACATCCGCGATTTCGCGCGCGATAAGCATCGCTCCGTGGACGATGCGCCGTTTGGCGGCGGGCCGGGGATGGTGATGCGGCCCGATGTGCTCGATGCCGCGATTGCGGGCGCCGGCGGCGTTGGACCGCTGATCCTGTTGTCGCCGCGCGGCCGGCCGCTTGACCAGGAGCGCGTGCGGGCGATCGCCGGCGGGCCGGGCGTGACCCTGATCTGCGGCCGGTTCGAGGGCATCGACCAGCGCGTCATCGAGGCTCGCGCGATCGAGGAGGTCAGCCTCGGCGATTTCGTGCTGTCGGGCGGCGAGCCGGCGGCGATTGCGCTGATCGACGCCTGCGTGCGGCTGCTGCCCAGCGTCATCGGTTGCGCCGAGGCCTTGGCGGAGGAAAGCTTTGCCGCGGGGCTGCTCGAATACCCGCATTACACCCGGCCGCAGCTGTGGCAGGGCCGCGCGGTGCCGGAGGTGCTGGTGTCGGGCGACCACCAGCGTGTGCATGCGTGGCGGCAGGCCGAAGCAGAGCGGGTGACGCGGGAATGTCGCCCGGATCTGTGGCGGCGCCACAGGACGAACGAGGCCGCGATCGCGGCAACGCAAGAGGTAGAGAGATGAACCTACTGCAACAACTCGAAGCCGAGCAGGTCACCAAGCTGACCGCCGAGCGGCCAGTGCCGCCGTTCCAGCCGGGCGACACCGTCAAGGTCAGCCTGCGCGTCGTTGAAGGCGAGCGCGAGCGCATCCAGGCGTTCGAGGGGGTCTGCATCGGCCGCAAGAACGCCGGGATCAACTCGAACTTCACGTTGCGCAAGATCTCCTACGGCGAAGGGGTCGAGCGCATCTTCCCGCTCCATTCGCCGCGCATCACGGCGATCGAGGTGGTGCGGCGCGGCGACGTGCGGCGAGCGAAGCTGTATTACCTGCGCGGCCGCCGCGGCAAGTCGGCGCGCATCGCCGAGCGCGGCCGCGACGACACCCGCCGCGAGCGGGTCGCGGTGCCGACGGAAAGCGAAGCGTAAAGACACGTTCACTCGTCATGGCCGGGCTTGACCCGGCCATCCCCGAGAGGCCCATGGGACCCGCGGGTCACGCCCGCGGGTGACGGTTTGGGATAGGCAGGAGCAGTAACGATGGCGCAGCCGCAAACCCTGTTCGACAAGATCTGGCAGAGCCACGTCGTCGCCCCGCAGGGCGAGGGCACCTATCTGATCTATATCGACCTGCACCTCATTCACGAGGTGACGACGCCGCAGGCCTTCGAGGGGCTGAAGCTCGCCGGCCGCAAGGTGCGCCGGCCGGACGCGACGATGGCCGTCAGCGACCACAACATCCCGACGAGCAACCGCGCCGCCGGCATCGACGAGCCGGAATCGAAACTGCAGGTCGATACGCTTGAGCGCAACGTCCGCGAATTCGGCGTGCCATATTTCCCGATCAACAGCATCAACCAGGGCATCGTCCACATCATCGGCCCGGAGCAGGGCCTCTCGCAGCCCGGGATGACGATCGTCTGCGGCGACAGCCACACCGCAACGCACGGCGCATTGGGCGCGCTTGCCTTCGGCATCGGCACTAGCGAGGTCGAGCATGTGCTGGCGACGCAGACGCTGATCCAGCGCCCGGCCAAAAACATGCTGGTCGAGGTCAACGGCACATTGGGCGCCGGGGTCAGCCCGAAGGACGTGATCCTCGCGATCATCGGCAAGATCGGCACCGCCGGCGGCACCGGCCACGTCATCGAATATGCCGGCTCGACCTTCCGCGCGATGTCGATGGAAGGCCGCATGACCGTTTGCAACATGACGATCGAGGCGGGCGCGCGGGCCGGCCTCGTCGCGCCGGACGAGACGACGTTCGCCTACGTCAAGGGCCGCCCCTACGCGCCGAAGGGCGGCGCCTGGGAGCAGGCATTGGCCTACTGGAAGACGCTGCCCTCGGATGCCGGCGCACATTACGACAAGCAGGCCGCGCTCGATGCCGCCGACATCGCGCCGCACGTCACCTGGGGCACCAACCCCGAGCAGGTCGCGCCGATCACCGGCCG
>DATLTH010000304.1:0-3983 GCA_035533695.1 Allostellaceae bacterium
AGAAAGATCCTCTATGGCCTGGGACCCCGCCCAATATCTCAAATTCGCCGGTCCGCGGCTGCGGCCGGCGCTCGACCTGCTGCAGCGCATCGACAAGGAGCTGCCGGCGACGGTCTACGACCTCGGCGCCGGCGCCGGCAATGTCACGCGGCTGATCGCCGATCGCTGGCCGGCGGCGCGCCTTGTCGGCATCGATTCGTCGGCCGAGATGCTGGCCAAGGCTGCGGCCGAGCACCCGCAGATCGAGTGGCAACAGGCCGATCTTGCACGCTGGCGGGCGCCGATGCCGGCCGACGTGATCTATTCGAACGCCGCGCTGCAATGGCTCGGCGACCACCCGCTTCTGTTTGCCGGGCTGCTTGCCGGGTTGAAGTCGGGCGGGGTGTTGGCAGTCCAGATGCCGCGCAATTTTGCCGCGCCCTCGCATCTGCTGATTTTCGAGACGGCGCTCGACGGTCCGTGGCGAGTGATATTGGAGCCGCTGCTGAACCGCTCGCCGGTCGCGCCGCCGGACTATTACTACGACCTCCTGGCGCCCCACGCCGCCGCACTCGACATCTGGGAGAGCGAATACCTGCAGGTGCTCGACGGCGTGAACCCGGTCAAGGAATACACCAAGGGCAGCTGGCTCAGCCCGCTGCTCGCGGCGCTCGACGAGCCGCTGCGCAGCCGCTTCGAGGCCGCCTACGCAGAACGGGTGCTGGCCGCCTACCCGCCACGCGGCGACGGCAAGACCCTGTTTCCGTTCCGCCGGCTGTTCATCATCGCCACCAAGGCGTAAGGCCGCCCATAAGCCCGCCCATAGGGCCGCTGGGGTCACCCCCGGCCGCGGACCAAGGCGGCGCCGGCCGTCAGTGCCGCCAGCTTGCGCTCGGCAAGGCTGCGGTCGAGCGGCGCCATGCCGCAGTTGGTACACGGATAAAGCCGCTCCGCCGGCACATGGCGCAAGGCCGTTTCGATCACGGCGGCGACGCCCTCAGGCGTTTCAACCTCCTCGCTCGCCACGTCGATCGCGCCGACCAGTACGTCCTTGCCGGCGAGCAGCCCCAACAGCTCGATCGGCACGTGCGACCCCGCGCATTCAAGCGATACCTGGTCGATCCGGCTCGCCGCCAAGGCCGGGAAAATCCGTTCGTATTGCCGCCACTCGGCGCCGAGGCCCCGCTTCCAGTCGATATTGGCTTGGATGCCGTAGCCGTAGCAGATGTGCACCGCGGTTTTGCACGACAGGCCCTCGATCGCCCGATGCAATGCCGCAATTCCCCAGGCGACCACCTCGTCGAGATAGACGTTGAACGCCGGCTCGTCGAACTGGATCACATCGACCCCGATCGCCTCGAGCTCGCGCGCCTCATCGTTGAGCAATGCGGCAAAGGCCATCGCCATCGCCGCGCGGTCGCCGTAATGCCCATCCGCCACCGTGTCGACGATCGTCATCGGTCCCGGCAAGGTGAATTTGAGCTGGCGCCTGGTGTGATGGCGGGCGATCCGCGCCTCGGTGTCGTGCAACGCATGCCGGCGCCGCAATGGCGCGGTGACGGTCGGCACCAGCGCTTCGTAGCGGTTGTTGCGGATGCCGATGCGGACGCGGCGGGCAAAATCGATGCCGTCGATGCCATGGAGAAAGCCGTGCACGAAATGCTGGCGCGACTGCTCGCCGTCGGTGACGATGTCGATGCCGGCATCCTCCTGCGCTTTGAGCGCGAGCAGCGTGGCATCGCGCTTGCCCTCGGCCAATGCCGCGCCGTCGAGCCGCCACGGCGCCCACAGCACGTGCGGCTCGGCCAGCCAGGACGGCTTTGGCAGGCTGCCGGCGATCGTCGTTTCCAGCACCCTACACCTCCAAGGCCGCGAGAAACGCGTCGCGTTCGCCCTCGCCGGCCGGTGCCTTCTTGCAGGCCACCGCGACAAGCTCCTGATGCGCCCGCCGCCGCAGCACGATTTCCGCGAACGGCGCCCCGCGCAGCTGCTGCGCGAGCAGCGTCGGGGTGAAGCCGCATTTGTGCGCCATGCTCAGCATGCCCTGCGCCAGATAGGGGCCGAACCCGAAGATCATGTCATGGGCCATCACCGGCCCGGCCTGCGATTGATAGATGACCTCGTGCAGGCGGTCCTTGGCGATGTATTCGGCGATCGCTTGCAGATCGGGGACGATCACGCACCAGAACCCGTCGTCGGCGAGAATGCGGTGCACCTCGCTGACCGCCTTGCCGACCTGATAAAGAAAAAGGTGTTCGAGGCAATGCGACGACCACACCGCATCCACCGACCCGCTCTCGATCGCCGACAGATCGGTGATGTCGGCCAGGATGTCGGGAGACGCTGTCGGATCGACATCGACCCGCAACTCGCGCCAGTCGGCAAACATCGCCGGCAGCCGTGAAATCCCCTTCGGACCGCTGCCCAGATTGATCAGCAATTTCGGGCGAGCCGGCGGGGGGCTGGGTAGCGTATCGCTCATGTCTCGGATCGGCCACGGGTGATCAGGCGTGCGAGAAATAGCGGGTTTCGCGGCCCGAATCAGCCCCGATTCGTCATGGCCCGCGACACCGCCGCCAGCACGGCGCGGCCGCGATCGTTTGATGATGGCAGCGCGCGACCCGGAGCAGTCGAAAAGCCCGAGACATCGCCGACGGTATCTTCACAGCGCTGGTTTGCGCCATTAGGTTAGGGTTATCGCAACTGGAACTCCCGTCATGCCCCTTCTCGCCGACCGACTCGCTCGCGTAAAGCCCTCGCCGACCATGGCGATCACCGCGCTCGCCACCGAATTGAAGGCGGCCGGCCGCGACATCATCAGCCTGTCGGTGGGCGAACCCGATTTCGACACGCCGCCCAACATCATCGAGGCGGCGATCGCCGCGATGCGGGCGGGCGACACGCGCTACACCGTGTTCGACGGCCGGATCGAGTTGAAGCGTGCGGTCTGCGCCAAGTTCAAGCGCGAGAACGGGCTCGATTACGAACCCTCGCAAGTGACGATATCGAGCGGCGGCAAGCAGGTCCTCTACAACGCGTTCGTCGCGACGCTCTCGCCCGGCGACGAGGTGGTGATCCCGGCGCCGTATTGGGTCTCCTACCCGGAGATGGTGCTGTTGTGCGACGGCGAGCCGGTGCCGGTCGCCTGCCCGCAGAACAACGGGTTCAAACTGCGCCCCGAGGATCTCGACGCGGCGATCACGCCGAAGACCAAATGGCTGATCCTCAACTCGCCGTCGAACCCGACCGGGGCCGCCTATACCAAGGCCGACCTGCGGGCTGTGGCCGACGTCTTGCTCGAGCACCCGCATGTCTGGGTGATGACCGACGACATGTACGAGCATCTGGTCTACGACGATTTCGCGTACCACACGATCGCCGAAATCGAGCCGCGGCTCTATGAGCGCACCCTGACCGTCAACGGCGTGTCGAAAGCCTATTGCATGACCGGCTGGCGCATCGGCTACGGCGCCGGGCCGAAGGAGCTGATCCGCGCGATGGGGGCGATCCAGTCGAACTCGACCGCCAACCCGTGCTCAATCAGCCAGGCGGCCGCGATCGAGGCGTTGAACGGCCCGCAGGATTTCATCCCGGTGCACAACACGAGCTTCAAGGAGCGGCGCGACCTCGTCGTCGACGCGCTCAACCGGATCCCGGGGCTGTTCTGCCCGCGGCCCGAGGGCGCCTTCTACGTCTACCCGTCCTGCGCCGGGGTGATCGGCAAGCGCACCCCGTCGGGCGAGACGATCAAGAGCGACGAGGATTTCGTCAAATACCTGCTGGCGGCCGAGGGCGTCGCGGTCGTGCACGGCGAGGCGTTCGGCCTGTCGCCGCATTTCCGCATCTCCTACGCGACCTCGAACGAGATCCTGCGCGACGCCTGCAACCGCATCGATCGCGCCTGCCGGGCCTTGCAGTAAGCGCCCCTCACCCTCCGCGGAAATGCTGCAAGCGCTCCCTCTCCCCGCACGCGGGGAGAGGGTCGGGGTGAGGGGCTGGCCCGC
>DATLTH010000305.1:0-11878 GCA_035533695.1 Allostellaceae bacterium
GACGCCGAATGCCTCGCGCGTCATCGCCCCGCGGGACCTCGCCGACATCGACGGAGCGCAAGTCGTCCAATCGTATTTCGACGCCGCCATTCGTCCGCGGCCGCCGCGCGGGGTGGTGCTGTTCGCGCCGTGCAGCTTCAATTCGCTCAACAAGCTGGCGCACGGCATCGCCGACAGCCTCGCGCTCTCGGTCGTCGCCGAGGCGATCGGGCGCGGCACGCCGGTCCTTGTCGGGCCGTCGCTGAACGCGCCGCTGCTGGCCCACCCCGAGGCGCAGGCGTCGCTCAGAAAGCTGCCGAATTGGGGCGTGACGATCGTGCCGCCGGTGGATGCGGGCGAGGGACCGCGCCTTGCCCCGTCCGACCAGCTGATCGACGCGGTTCGGCCCTATTGCCTCCGATCGCGCTGACGGGCGCTCAGGCGAGCACGCGATTGAGGAACGCGTCCATCTTCGCCGCCGCCGATTTCGACAAATCGTTCGGGAACAGCGTGAAGCCATGCGCCCCGCCGGGGTAGATCGCCAATTCGGCGGCGTTGCCGGCGGCGACCCAGCGCGCGTGCATGAACAACGTATCGTCGAGCAGCGGATCCTTGGTCCCGACGCTGAACAATGCCGGACACAGGTTTTTCAGCTCGGCGTAGAGCGGCGAAATGTCGGGAACCCGCCGGTCGGCGATCGTCGGCAGAAACGCGTTGTAGAATTGCTGCATGTCGATCGTGCGCAATACGAGGCGCGTATCGCCGAACTGGCGCTGGCTCGGCGTCATGCTGAGGTCGAAGGCGCCGTAAACGATATTGGCGCCGCGGAACCTGGAATAGCCGTGACGGTCGCGCATGCGCAGAATGGTGACCGCGGTCAGATGCCCGCCGGCGGACTCGCCGCCGATCGTCAGCGCGTCGGTGCCGAACTCTCGCCTGCCGTTCTGCACCAGCCAGAGGGCGGCGGCTTCGCAATCGTCCGGGCCCGCCGGATAGGGGTGCTCGGGGGCAAGGCGGTATTCCACCCCGACGACGGCCTGACCGGTGTTGTCGGCGATCCGCTCCAGCATCGGGTCCTGCATGTCGGCGCCGCCGAGCACCCAGCCGCCGCCGTGCAGATGCAGATAAATTCCCCGGGGTTGCGGCGGCGCGATCACCCGCAACGCGATCTCGCCGCCGTCTTTGCCGGGAATGGTCATCGTTCGCGCCCGCGGCGACATCACCGGGGCCGGGAACGGCCCTTCGCCACGGCGGCGCGCTGCACGCATCGCCGCGGCGCCGATGATCCACCACTCCGGCTGGTCGGCCAGCACCTCGATCATCTGGGCGTTAAGCCGCGCCGTCTCGGGGTCGATCGACGCGTCGCCGAACAAGGCCGGATCGAACGGGCGTGTGTCGGTCATGATGTCCCCCTCGCCTTCCATCTTCCGACGCTTCCCGGCCGAAGGCAACCGGGCGCCGCACCACTGCAATTGCAGGCGTTGGGCGGGCGTCGGCGGAAATTCGGCCGACGCGGTGGCAATTCGCCGGCAACTCCGGTTAGTTTCTCGGGCATAATTTCGGACCGACTTGCGGCTAGCCGCTGATCGACCTCTGAGCGGACGTGGCGAAACGGCAGACGCACCGGACTTAAAATCCGGTTCCGGCAACGGAGTGAGGGTTCGACTCCCTCCGTCCGCACCAATCTTACCAATAGGTTAAACCCTAGTTCGTTCCATCGGCGATCATAGCGCGGGAACTCGTGGCAGCAAGACGGCGATATCCAACATGCGAAGGAATGCCGATCATGACCGGTCGGAGGTGCGCATGAAAAGCCGAGTTCGCGTCCGCCACAGGAGACGGATCCTGTGCGTCTTCCCGCGCTACGCGCCGTCGTTCGGCACGTTCCAGCACGCCTATGCGCTGATGAGCGGGGTCCGCGCGTTCATGCCGCCGCAGGGGATTCTCGTCGTGGCGGCCTACCTGCCCGCCGAATGGCCGGTCCGCCTGATCGACGAGAACATATGCCCGGCGGCGGAAAGCGATTTTGCCTGGGCCGACGCGGTCTTCATCAGCGGCATGCATGTGCAGCGCGAGGAGATCGCCCGCATCGCCCGCTGCGCCCGCGCCGCCGGCAAGCCAAGCGTGCTCGGCGGCCCGTCGGTGTCGGCCGCGCCCGAGGACTACCCGCAATTCGATTATCTGCATCTGGGTGAGATCGGCGATGCCACCGACGCCCTGATCCAAGCCCTCGACGACGATCCGCGACCGCCTCCGGCGCAGCGCCGCTTCGCCACCGCCGAGCGCCTGCCGCTCACCGACTTTCCGCTGCCGGCCTATCAGCTCATCGAAGGACGGCGGTATTTTCTCGGCAGCGTCCAGTTTTCCAGCGGCTGTCCCTATCGTTGCGAATTCTGCGACATCCCGGCCCTCTACGGCCGCCAGCCGCGCCTGAAGGCGCCGCAGCAGATCCTCGTTGAATTGGATGCGTTGCTGGCGGCCGGGATCAGCGGCTCGGTCTACTTCGTCGACGACAATTTCATCGCCAACAAGAAGGCGGCCCGCGCGCTCCTGCCCCATCTCGTCGACTGGCAGCGACGGCGCGGCTATCCGCTGCAGTTTTCCTGCGAGGCGACGCTCAATATCGCGCTCTGCCCCGATATCCTGGCGATGATGCGCGAGGCGCATTTCTATGCCGTGTTCTGCGGCATCGAGACGCCCGAACTCGATGCTCTCGACGCGATGCAGAAATCGCACAACCGGGTGATGCCGCTGCTGGATGCTGTCGCGACGATCAACCGCTACGGCATCGAAGTCGTCTCAGGGATCATCTTGGGTCTCGATACCGACACGCCCGCGACGACGCAAAGCCTGATCGAGTTCATCGAGCGGTCGCAGATCCCGGTATTGACGATCAACCTCCTGCAGGCGCTGCCGAAGACGCCGCTGTGGGAGCGGCTGGCCAAGGCGGGGCGGCTTGCCTTGGAGAGCGGGCGGGAATCAAACGTCGTGTTTCTCCGTCCCGATGCCGAAGTGCTGGAGAGCTGGCGGGCCGCGATCCGCCATGCCTACCAGCCGGAGGCGATCTTCCGGCGCTTTGCCTGGAATGCCACCGCGACCTACGCCAATCGGATCCAACCGCCGCTATCGCGGGCGCGGCTCAATGCGGCCAATTTGCGCCGCGCGCTGGTGATCGTCTCCAAGATCGTTCTCCGGGTTGGTCTATTCGGCGACTATCGGCGCGAGTTCTGGCATTTTGCGTTGCCATTGTTGCTCCGGGGCCGCATCGCCGAGTTGATCGCGGCGACGCTCGTCGCGCATCACATGATCATGTTCGCGCGCGAATGCACCGAGGGCCGGCAGAACGCCGCCTTCTACGCCGATCGCCCGAAGAGCGCCGAAGGCGAGCCGGCCGCCGCCTAGCGCCAGCTACGCGACATCGAGGTGCCCGATCGAGTATCGGGGCGCTATAGGTGATCCAGCCTCTAATGCCCTGCCATGTTGCGCCCGATCTCGGTCAAATCGGCCTCGGCGACGGGGGTTTCATAGACCAGCCTTCCGCTGAACATGACGACGAGGCGGTCGGCGATCTCGAGGATTTCGTCGAGGTCGCTGCTCACCAGCAGGACCGCCGCCCCGCGGTTGCGTGCCGCGACGATCTCGGCGTGGATCTGGGCGACGGCCGAGAAATCGAGGCCGAAGCAGGGGTTGGCGGCAATGATCACCTCGGCGCCGCCGTCGAGCTCGCGCGCCAGCACCGCGCGCTGCACGTTGCCGCCGGACAGGGCTGCGAGCGGCGTGTCGGGCGAGCGGGTGCGCACCCGGTATCGCGCGATCCGCCGCTCGGCCTCGGCGCGCATTTGCCCCGACCGCAACCAGGTGCCGGCGATCGCGAAGGGCGGGCGGTCGAAGCTGCGGAACGCCATGTTCTCGGCGACGCTCATCTTGCCGACGCAGGCGTTGCGCAACGGCTCGTCCGGCAGGCAGGAGACCTTGTGGCCGTGCATCTGCGCGCGCGTCGCGCGGAACCGGTCGCCACCGATGCGGATCTCGCCCGAGTCGGCCTCGCGCTGCCCGGCAAGCGCCTCGACAAGCTCGTGCTGGCCGTTGCCGGAGACGCCGGCGACGCCGACGATCTCGCCGCTGCGCACAGCCAGCGAGAACTCGCGCACCGCCGGTTGCCCGGCATCGTCGCTGACCTGCAGGTCCCTCACGTCGAGCCGGTATATGCCGAGTTCGCCGACCCGCGGCGGCTGCGTCGCCAATTCCTCGGCGCCGATCATGGCGCGCGCCATGTCGTCCGGCGTCATGTCGGCCGTCGCTCCGTCGCCGACCCTGCGGCCATGGCGCAGGATCGTCACGCGATCGGCAAAGGCCATGACCTCGCGGAACTTGTGGGTGATCATCAGCACCGTAAGCTCGCCGCGGTCGACCATCGCGCGCAACAGCCCGAGCACCTCGTCGGCCTCCTGCGGCGTCAGCACCGAGGTCGGCTCGTCGAGGATCAGAAAACGGCGGTCGAGATAGAGCTGCTTCAGGATCTCGCATTTCTGCCGTTCGCCGGTCGACAGCGCCGACACCTTGGCGTCGAGCGGCACCTGGAATGGCATATGGGCGAGAAACTCGACGAGCGCCTCCCGCTCGCGGCGCCAGTCGATAACGAGCGGCACCTCGGCGCGCGACATCACGAGGTTCTCGGCGACCGTCATCGCCGGCACCAGGGTGAAATGCTGGTACACCATGCCGAGCCCAAGGGCGTGGGCGGCGCGCGGGTTCGCGATCGTCTGCTCGCGGTCGCCGACGACAATCTGACCGTCGTCGGGGCGATAGTAGCCCATGACGCATTTGACGAGCGTGCTCTTGCCCGCGCCGTTCTCGCCCAAGAGCGCGTGGAAGCTGCCGGGCAGCACCTTGAGCGAGACATCCTCCAGCGCGGTGAAGGCGCCGAAGCGCTTGGTCATCGACACCACCTCGAGACCGAAGGTGACCGGGTTCGTCTCGGGCATCAGCCGATCGCCTCCAGCAGCTTGCGCGAGTCGGCCACGGCGCCGAAGACGCCGCCCTGCATCTTGATCATCCGGATCGCGTGAAGGTGGTTGTCGTGGTCGGTGGCGCCGCAGCAATCGTCGAGCAGCAGGCACTCGAAGCCGCGATCGTTCGCTTCGCGCATCGTCGTGTGAACGCAGACATCGGTGGTGATGCCGGTCAGCACGAGGTTGTCGATGCCGCGCAGCCGCAATATCAGTTCGAGATCGGTGGCGCAGAACGAACCCTTGCCGGGCTTGTCGACGATCGGCTCGCCGGCGGCCGGCGCCAGTTCGGGAATGATCTGCCAGCCCGGTTCGCCGCGCACCAGAATGCGGCCGCAGGGGCCGGGGTCGCCGATGCCGGCGCCGATCCGGCGCGAGCGCCAGCGCTTGTTGTCCGGCAGGTCGGACAGATCGGGGCGATGGCCCTCGCGGGTGTGGAAGACGTGGAAACCGCCCCGCCGCATCGCTTTCAAGACCCGGCCGATCGGTGCGATCGGCGCGCGGGTCAGCGACAGGTCGTAGCCCATCTTGTCGACATAGCCGCCGATACCGCAGAAATCGGTCTGCATGTCGATGACGATCAACGCGGTGTTGGCCGGTGCGAGCCTGCCGTTGTAGGGCCAGGGATACGGATCGGCGGCGACGTAGCGCTCAGTCATCGGACGTTCGCGCCCTCATTTGGTGATCGACAACTCGGCCGGTGCGCCGACCAAATTCCGCTTCGGCGAGCAGGTGACGATCATGATCAGGAGCGTCAGGATGTACGGTAGGGCGTTGAGCAGATAATAGCCGCCGTGGATGCCGACCGCCTGCAATGACGGCCCGAGCGCCCCGGCGCCGCCGAACAAGAGCGCAGCGTAGAAGCACAATTTCGGGTTCCACCGCGCGAAGATGACCAGCGCCACGGCGGTAATGCCCTGCCCGGACGAGATCCGCTCGCTCCACGCGCCGGGGTAATAGAGCGACAGAAACGAGCCGCCGACCCCCGCCAGAAACCCGCCGCAGCACGTCGCGATGATGCGCACCGGAATGACCGGATAGCCAAGCGCACGCGCGCCATCGGCACTCTCTCCGACGATGCGCAGGATGAGGCCCCAGCGCGTCGTCCGGAAGGCCCACACGAGGAGCGGCACCAGGGCCACGCCGATCAGGAACAGCTCATTGATCTTGAAGGCGTTCTGAACTTCGGAGGAGGCGCTCCACCAGGCGAAGTTGATCGAGGGGAGCTGCGGCGCCGCCGGCTGGATGAACGGTTTGCCTAAATAATCGGCAAGTCCGACGCCGAACAGCATCAGCGCGATGCCGACCGCGATATCGTTGACCCGCTGCAGCGAGCAGATCGCGCCGTGCAGCAGCCCCATGCCGATCCCGACAAGTCCGGCGGCGAACACGCCGAGCCACGGCGAGCCGCTCATGTACGAGACGGCGTAGCCGCTCATCGCCCCCATCACCAGCGTGCCTTCGAGGCCGAGATTGATCCGGCCGCTTTTTTCGGTGATGCATTCGCCGAGACTGACGAAGAGGAACGGCGTGCCGACCCTGATCGCGCCGCCGAGCACCGCCAGCGGGATGATCCACCAGCCGGAGCCGCCGATCATGCATTGCCCTCCGGGCGGTTGAACCACGGGATCCGGCCGTACACCGCATCGCTCGCCAGGATCACGACGAAGACAATCCCCTGCAGCACGACAGTCGCCGCATCGGGCAGGCCGAGGTGGCGCTGCAGCAGCCCTCCGCTGGCGCTGATGCCGCCGAGCAGTATCGCCACCGGGATCAAGGCCAGCGGGTTCTGGCGGGCGAGAAATGCCACCAGGATGCCGGTATATCCGTAGCCGGTGACCAGATCGGCGCTGGCGCGCTCCTGCACCGCCGCAACCTCGATCATGCCGGCCAGCCCCGCCGCCGCGCCGCCGAGGAAACAGGTCAGCACGACGAGCCGGGCAATCGGCAGCCCGACCATGCGCGCCGCCCGCACGTTGCCGCCGGCAACCCGCGCCGCGAACCCGATTGTGGTGTGGCGGATCAACACGTAGGCGCAGACGGCGGCGACGATGCCGACGACGAGGCCCCAGTGGATCTCGGTTCCCGGTATCGTCGCGATCATGTGGTCGTAGCCGATCGACGGAGAGGACGGCTTGTTGAGGCTGCGCGGATCGCGAAACACCCCCTCGACCACCTGGTTCAGAATGGCGATCGCGATGTAGTTCAGCAGCAGGCTGGAGATCGTCTCGTTGACCCCGCGCCAGTGGCGCAGCGCGCCGGCGAACGCCACCCAGATCCCGCCGGCGACAATGCCCGCCGCCGCCATCGCGAGGATCGCGACGAGCGCCGGCGCGCCGGTCAGCGCAACCCCGGCCATCGCCGCCACCAGGCCGCCGATCACGAACGCGCCTTCGCCGCCGATGATCATCAGCCCGGCCTGCGCCGGCAATGCCGTACACAGCCCGGTCAGGATCAGCGGCGCGGCGCGGGTCAGCGTGTTCTGCACCGAGAACCACGAGCCGACCGAGCCTTCAACCATGTAGCCGTAAACCGCCAGCGGATTTACCCCGGCGAGGGCGACGAAGAGGCCGAACACCAATAGCGAGACGACGATCGCGCCGAGCGGTATCGCCACCGCCTCGGCGGCAGCCCCGCTCGCAGCGGCAAGGAGGCGCCGGGTTACGGTGCCGTTCGGGGCGGCAATCGCCGCTGCGGCTTCCTCGACCATCGCCGGCACGTCAAGCGGGCAGCGACCCGAGCACGCCCTCGACGAGGAAATTCATCGATTCGAGCTTGGCGTCGGTGGCGTTCGACTGGATCAACTCCTGCCCGGCCGCGAGCACCTCCTTGCCGCTATTGTCCTTCAGCGGCCCCTTGAAGATGACGTAGTTGCCGGCTGTCAGCGCGGCCTTCACCGTGTCGGCGCGCGTTTTCGCCTCTGCCGACACCTTGGGGCCGTAGGGCGATTGCCGGATCAGGCCTTCCTTGAACCCGCCGCGATAGAAATTCGGGATCTCCTCGCCCTTCATCCACATCGTGACAAATTTCGGGTAGAGGTCGGTCCAGTTCCATTCGGCGCCGGTCAGGTAGGCCTGCGGCGCGAGCGCCGCCTGGCTGCAATGGTAGCCGCACACCATGGCGCCGCGCTTGGCGGCGGTCTGCACGACGACCTTGGGGCTGTCGACGTGCATCGTCACGACGTCGATCCCCTGGTCAATCAGGCTGTTGGTCGCTTCAGCTTCCTTGACCGGCATCGACCAGTCGCCGGTGAAGATCACGCTGGTCGTGGCCTTGGGATTTATCAGGCGGGCGCCCAAGGTGAAGGCATTGATATTTTGCAGCACCTGCGGAATGGGCTTCGCCGCGACGAAACCGAGTTTGCCGGACTTGCTCGAAAAACCGGCAACGATGCCGTTAACATGCTGCGCCTCGAAAATATAGCCGAAATAGCTGCCGATGTTCTTTGGGTCCTTCACCGTCCACAACCCGCCGCTGTGCTCGAACCGTACCTTTGGATACTTCGGCGCCTCGCGCAGGATGTAGGGGTCGAAATATCCGAACGAAGTCGGGAACAACAGGCTCGCCCCATCCTCCTGGATCATCGACTCCATCGTCTTGGTGACCGCGACATCCTCCGGCACGTTCTCCTCTTCGAGCACCTTCACGCCGCTCATCTTCTTGACCGCGGCGGCGCCTTGGGCGTGAGCCTGGTTGTAGCCGAAATCGTCGTGTGGCCCGACATAGATAAAGCCCACCGTCGTTGTCGCGGCAAAAGCCGGACGCAGCGGCAGCGCTGTGGCCAGCCCGGCGCCGGCGCCAAAAGCCGCCGCACTGCCCAACACATGGCGGCGAGAAATTTTCTTTGAGATCATGCCAAAATCCCCTGCGGACGCGATGTCATCACCGCAGCAAGTCTCATGCCACCGGGCGGGGGTGAAGCCGGCTGTTACGGCGTGTTTTTCGCTGCCGAGCGCCAGGCCCGCCAGCCGCCATATGCCGTGATGTCCCGCGCGTCGCCGAGGGAATGCGTTTCGCAGAGAAAACCGCAAACCCGCTCGCCGCTTTCCAGCATGACCGTCCCCAGGCCCAGAGGCGGCGCGATGCCCGCCAGGAACGCGCCGATGTTGCCGGTCGGCATGTCCCAGATTTCAAGTTCGATCGGCGCGCCCCCGCCGGCCCGGCGCACCAGCCCCGGGCGTTTGCCGTCGGGTAGCGCATAAAGTCGATAGTCGCCGGACGTCCGGGCTGTCCGCCGCAGCCGGGCGCCGAGCGCCAGCAGTTCGCCGTTCAGCGGCTCGCCGGACAGGTGGGCGCCGGCGACGGCGATCGGCAGATAGGGGAAGGCTGCCCGCGGCTGCAATTCCGGGCGCGGGAGCGGCGCGCCGGTCGCGCCGAGCGGGAGGCCGGATGCCGCTTGAAAGCGTGCGCCGACCGCGGCGAGGAGCGGGTCGTGGAAGGCCGGCCCGACAAGCGTGATCCCGGCCGGCAGCCCGTTGCGCTGAAAGCCGGTCGGAACCGCCAAAGCGGCGAGGTCGAGCGGGTTGACGAAATTGGTATAGCGCCCGAGCGTCTCGTTGAGCGCGATCGGATCGGCTTCGATCTCGGCGACCCGGTAGGTGGTGCCGGTCGTCGGCACCAGTAACAGGTCGATTTGCTGCCAGACCAGTGCGGCGCGGGTGCGCGCCGCCATCAGCCGGTCGAAATCGCGAAACACCTCGGTGCCGCGGATGGCTTCGCCACGCTCGACGATTTGCCTGGTCACCGGCAGCAGGATGTCGCGGCGGCCGCCGGTTGCATCGTCGATTGCCGCCAGGCGCTCGGCCAGCCACGCGCCGCGATAGACCAAAGCGGCGGCGTCGCGGAAGGGGGTGAAGTCGATGGTGACCGGTTCGCCGCCGATCCGGGCCAAACGCGTGATCGCTTCTTCGTAAAGGGCTGCGGCATCCGCGTTGCCGAAGAACTCGCGCTCGGCCGCCGGCAGCACACCAAAAACGAAACGCGGCGGCATGATGCCGAACGCGCCAAACCCGGCCGGCGCGGCGCGCGAATACGGATCGTTGCCGTCGAATGCCCGAGCCACCTCATGCACGCCGGCGGCATCTTCGACCGTGAGGGCGAAGATCGACACGCAATCGAGCGAGCGGCAGGCGGGGACAATGCAAGCGGCGCTGATCAGGCCGGGGGTCGGCTTCAGACCGACGATATTGTTAAAGCTGGCCGGGACCCGGCCGGAACCCGCCGTATCGGTCCCGAGGGCGAACGCGACGAGCCCGGCGCTGACCGCCACGGCCGAACCCGAACTTGACCCGCCCGGGATGTATGCCGGGTCGAACGGGTTGCGCGGGATGCCATAGGGCGACCGTGTGCCGACCAGACCGGTGGCGAACTGGTCGAGGTTGGTTTTGCCGACGAATAGCGCGCCCGCCGCGATCAGGCGCTCGACAGCGGGGGCGGAACGCGCGGGAATTCCGGCAAAGGCGGGACAGGCGGCGGTGGTCGGCATGCCGGCGACATCGATATTGTCCTTGACCGCGAAGGGCAGCCCGAAGAGCGGCAGGCTCTCGCCTGCCGCCGCCCTCTGCGCGAGCCCGGCGGCGGCTGCGAGCAGCCCGGCGGGCTCGACCCGCGAGATCCACACGCCGTCGTCGCCGCGCGCGGCAATGCGCGCCAGAACCTCGCCGACAATATCGGACGGCCGCAGTTCGGCGTTCCGGTAGGCGCGTCTCAGCGACTGGAAATCGAAACTCAGCACCGTGGGTCGCTCCCTTCTTCCGGCCGGCCGTCAGCGATAGCCATAGCGGCGTGCAAGGGCCGTTCCGATTGCGCGCCAAATAGGCAGGCCGCCGCCGGCTTGATCGCCTGCCGATCGAAACCCAACCGAGCAATGCCGCGCCCGAATGCGACTTCCTCCTGGCATGGCGGTTGCTGCGGTGCGGACAGATGAATGTGCGGGAGCCGATCAATGACGGTAAACGATGAAATGACGGTTGGGATTCTCCGGGATGGCCTTGCCGGCGACAACCGCGTCGCCGCTGCCCTCTTTCGGGCGCGCCGCCGCATCGCGGCCTTGACGAGGAGGCTGCACGAGAAGCGGCGCGGCGACGGCAGGCCGCCGCCTGAAACATCCGATGCCGGTGATATCTATAACGATCCAGCGCTGTGGCTGCTGATGATACATTGAGCCGAGCGTGCCGTGTCGCCCGGCAACCGGCTGTCGCCCGACGGCGTAGGGGATGAATGTGGAAACAGGCGAAGGCGAGGGCTATGTCGATGCCGCGGCAGCCGCGATCGGGCTCCCTCTCGATCCCGCCCACCGACCCGGCGTCGTGCTGAACATGCTGCGGATCGCCGAGATGGCGGCGCTGCTGATGGAATTTCCGCTGCCGCAGGAGTGCGAGCCGGCGCCCGTGTTTGTGCCATGACAGCGCATGACGGCCGGTCCGGCGCCCTGGCGATTGCCGGGGCGGTGCGCAGCGGGGCGCTGTCGGCCGCCGCCGTCTGCGAAGCGGCGCTGGCGCGGATCGTCGAGCACAACGCGGCGCTCAACGCCTTCACCACGGTCACCGCCGAGCGGGCGCGACGCGATGCCCAACGCATCGACGCGACGCTGGCGCTCGGTAAGGATCCGGGGCCGCTCGCCGGCGTGCCGTTCGCCGTCAAGGATCTGTTCGACATCGCCGGGGTGGTGACGCGGGCCGGCTCGAAGATCGACGCCGAAGGCGCGCCCGCCGCCGCCGACGCCACCCTTGTGCGGCGCCTTGCCGAGGCCGGGGCGGTGCTGGTCGGCGCCCTCAACATGGACGAATACGCCTACGGCTTCACGACCGAGAACAGCCATTACGGGCCGTCGCACAACCCGCACGATCTGGCCCGGATCGCCGGCGGATCGTCCGGCGGCGCCGCGGCAT